>PMKB01000259.1 GCA_003157595.1 Solirubrobacterales bacterium | reverse complement strand
GGCCTGCTTCGCCAGCCGTCCGATATGCCGCCGGTAGCTGAGTGCAGCATTCATGGCGATGACCAGGTCGGCTCCCTCCACATCAAGCTCTTCCTTGCTCTTGTTGTGCTCGTGGAGCCACTCAGCGACATCGGCCCAATGCCAGAGACGCGTCTTGTGGTCGGCGTACGCCACCGGAGACGGAAAGCCACCGGGCCCGCGCCCTTCGTTCGCAAGCAGCCGGACGTACTCGCGCGACAGCCCGGTTCGTTCCGCGATGGCCGCCAACGAGACGAACTCATCCGGCGCGATACGCACGACATCCAGCCCGTCAAGAGCTGACTGCAGGTCGGAGATGGCGGACCGCAAGGCCTCGCCGAAGCTTTGAGCGTCTCGGTCGAACGCCGCGTACTGGGCCCCGTCGCGCTCGCCAAACGTCGCGTCGTCGCAGCCTGCCTCGAAGAGAAAGTCCATGTTCTCGTCGGTCAGGACGTCTGGCCCCGATAGGAAGAGGGTGAAGCTGTAGGTCTTCTTAGGCATAGTTCTCTGTCGCTCGCGACTGTTCAATGAGGGCATTTCCGTATCGCCTCGCGGATGCGCTTGGCGATGTCGCCAGGTCGCCTCGGCGTGGTCCAGACCGCCAGTTTGCAGCCGCTCCCACACAGGAGCGTTCCCCAGCGATGGTTCCTGCCTGCCTGAACATGCCAGCCTGCGCTCTCGGCCTCGGCGACGGCCTTTCGGATGTCTTTGTCGGGATGTCGATTTCCCGCTGCCATTCAATCTAGCATGTAGTTGGAGGTTGTCAACTACTTCTCGCTATCGCCGGGTCGACCTGCGATGACCCGCCGCATGCGCTCACGGCGAGGACGGTGGCGACGAGGAGCGACGCCGGGCCGCTACGCGGGCACGCATCGCCGGCCTTGCCTTCGCGACAGAGCTCGTACACGACCGCACACATCGCACCACGGTAACCGGCCGAGCGGACCGGCGGCTTGACGGGCCGGCTCGACCAGCTCGTCAGCCGCGTCAGGCGCGAGAAGCCGCCCGCGGCGAGAAGACGCTCGCGGACGTACAACAAGAGGCGCTGACGGCAAGGCTGGCGGCCGTGGGTCCGCTCGTGGGTGCGCAGCTCGCGGGCTGGATGCTCGGCCGAGACCGCACCGGAGCCCACACGAAGCGTCCCGACTATCCCCAGCCGGTCGTCTGCCTGTTCGGCTCGAACTGCGCTCCGACATCGAAGCCTACGGTCAAGGGCACCGGCGCTTCACCCATCAACGCGGCGCCCTACAAGGCGAGTACCTCGACAGCCGCGAGATCGCCGAACGCATTGGCATCACCCTCAACGCCGTGCGTAAGCGCGCCGACCTCGCCCAGTGGGAGCGCGTCCCTCGCCCGGCCGGGAAGGCCGGCAAGCAGCTCTACTGGTCCCGTCCCGAGGTCGAGCGCTGGTTCGGGGAGCGACGGTAGCTCTCCCTTGAGGCTCGCTGGCTCAGGCGTCCTTCACGGCCTCTAACGCCGCCGCTCCACTTTCGGCTTCCACCTCGACTACGAAAGACGCGGCGAACGAGGGGCCAAGAGTCGCCAGGTCCCTGCCGAGAGCGGCGAGCAGCTCGTCAGAAGTTGCGGGCGTATTGAGGTTCGCCCCCGGCGGAAGCCGCACCCGCAAGCTAGTTCCCAAGTCCTCCGGCAGCTCTTCTCCGCCGGCGCTCGTTTCCCACGTCAGCTCGTGGTGCGTCCAGAGGTTTTCCGGTCCCTTGCTGTGCTCGGAGAAGTAGGCGTCGGAAACGGGGTGGTCGCGGGAGCGGTCAATGGCAACACGGGCGCTCTCCTCTTTCCGTGCCTCGCCTTTGACGCTGGCGACTGTGTAGCGCTTGTTCGGCTGCTCTTCGGTCATGGGCCAAGACTATGTGCTGCGCATCTGCTTTTCCGGCGGGGTGGGCAGTCCGAGCCGCCGGGTTTGGAAATTTCGCCGGCGCGGCTCGCATAGCCACAAGCAGAAGAGCCGTGCCCTAACACCTCGGGTGCAGTATCGGTCCGTGTCTCAATCGCGTTCCTATACGGTGGCTAGCGTCACGAACAGCAGCGGAGCCTTAATCGCCACCGTTGCCGTCGAGCGCGACCGACGCGGGACGACCTCGGACGCCTTCACCCCGCCCGGTAGCGCGGAGCACCATTGGACGGGCCACGACCTCACCTGGTGTGACGCGGAAGAGGCGCCGCCGGCATGGCGGATAGCCGAGGAGATGCAGAAGCGTTTCCCGCGACTCTTGGTTGCCGTGGCCTCTTTTTGGGACAGCACGGTCCCAGCCTCTTCCGAGGCTCTCCTCGCCGGCCTGCGAGAGAACGCGATGCCCCTCCTGGGTGCTGAGTGCAGCGTTTCGCTGCTCGCTGAAGTGCAAGCCACCGACGGCGAGGACGCTCTCAAGAAGGCGGCGGGACTGTAGGAATGACCCGTTTCGGCGGTTTCGATGGCCGCGATACGCAGGATCTGGTCCGAAAACAGGGGGAAATGCCTGTAAATCACAAGGTTGCGTCCCTTTAGCGGCGTTCCAAACGAGCGGAAACCGGCCGAAACTTCCGCCTAAGCGTTTGGGCGGCCTCGAAAACGCCCGTCAGCACTGGGTTCCGTACTTGACCTGAAGCCCGAAGGTGGCGCGGCATCGGACAACGGAACCATCCGGGTGCTAGCCAATCCGCGAGCGACGGGGCGATCCTCGCCGGCGTTGACGTCGCCGCAATAGTCGAATGCGAGCGAACGGCGCTCGTGCAGATATCGGCGAGCCGGATCGGCGGCGTAGACGGGCTCCTCGGCGGCCGCGCGGTGAGTGACGCCGCACGGCGGCCTCGCCGTGCACGGACTGAGAGACGCCGTCGGTGCTCCGGTGGGAGCTGGCTTGGAGCGCCGCAGCGGAGAGACGAACGGCGAGTCCGGAGGTCTGGATGTTCGAATGTACACTCGGATCGTGCTTTGGCGGAGAAAGCCGTCATCGTCGCGATCGACGCCGCTGGCCACCAGGGACGTCGACTGTGAGGACGACGCCCGAGATCTAGACAATGAGATGGACCGGGGCGACGAACACGTCGCGCCTGCTCAACGCGCCAAGGCTGCAGTCGCGCCGCGGGATGTAGCTCGGCGCCTTGACGGTGGCGAGGTAGAGATTGTTATCGAAGCTCGCCTGGAGGTAGTCGATGAGCGTGGCCGTGTCGTTGCGTCGCGTGCGGTTGATGGATTTCCTCCGCCGTTAATTCCCGCCAGCCGCCCGCTGGATGTTGCCGGCGCTCTCGCCGCCGGCCGTGCGCTCAGGGTAGGAGGCCTCGTGGCGATCGACTTCGAGACTGCTACAGGATCGCGCTCAAGCGCCTGCGCTGTAGGTGTCGCTGCCGTGTGGGACGGTCAGGTTGCGGATACGAAGCGGTGGCTGATTCGGCCGCCGGGCAATGAGTATGCCGGCTTCAATATCGCCGTTCACGGGATCACGCCAGCGATGACAATGGACAGTCCAACGATGGGCGAGGTTTGGCCGGACGTCCTGGCGTTTATTCGTGATCGACCTCTCGTTGCCCATTATGCGGCGTTTGACATGAGCGTGTTGCGCAGGTCACTGATGGTTTGTGGAAGTGAGTGGCCGGATTTGCCCTACTTCTGTACCCGCGCGCTTGCGAGGCGGGCATGGCCTGGGATGGTCTCGTACCGTCTTGTCGACCTCGCCGACGCGTGCGGGATCACGTTTGACCGTCACGAGCCGGGTTCGGACGCCGCGACCGCGGCGGAGCTCGCGATCGCGTGCTGCGGTCGTGCTGATGAGCGTGTCCTCGCCGACGCGAGTCGAGCCCTTGGGGTGGCTTGCGGACGGCTCTGGTCGGATGGTTGGACCCCGAGCGGTGTTGTCCGCCAACGCCTCTCGGATCTCAGCCCGACGGTCGAGCGGGTTCCCGATCATAGCCCGTTTGTCGACAAGACTGTCGTGTTTACGGGCACGTTGACGTGCGGGCTAACGCGAGCCGAAGCGGCCCAAATTGTAGTCAACGCCGGCGGGCGCGCGTCGAACAGCGTCTCCAAGAAGGTGGACTATCTCATTCTCGGCATGCAGGACGCGAGGAAGGTCACGGACGGCAGCCACTCGGGGAAGATGCTGAAGGCTGTCGAGCTGCAGCAAGCCGGAGCGCCGATCGAACTGCTCTCCGAGGACGACTTCCTCCGAATGCTGCCCGAGTAGGTTTGTCGACCGATGTCGATCGCGTTGCGCCGCGCTAGGTGGCAAAAGATGAATGCGGCCAGGCACGAGTCCGCGCAGGAAGGGTCCCCATGGAGGCCTTGATCGTCGTGATTGTGATCGGTGGTGTGGCGTGGTGGCGTGTACGCCGTCGCTTGAGCTCGCCGCGGCGGCCCGCAGCGCCGCGTCCGACGAGCGCGACACGCTCAGCCTCGCCGCCGCCCCTAGTGCCGCATCCCACGGCAGCAAAGCCCTCGGAGTCCGGTCGCCGCGCGACAAGCCCAGCTGGTCAGTCCGGCCAGTCCGCGACGCGCTGGGTGCCCCTGGGGACGCCGGTTGCTGTCGGTGATCTCACACTCCCCGGCGGCATCTACGTCGGCCATGAGCTGGGGGCGGTGGTGGCGACGCGGCGGCTCACTGAACCCGCGCTGGTCAACCCGGAGCTGCCAGTTGATCTCAGTGGCCCCGACCTGGGCGGCAATCAGATGGGCTATTGGCCTTCGTACTCCAATATCCCGCCTGCTTCTCGCGGCGCTTACTTGCGCTGGCTGGAAGCCGGCCGTCCCGGGGGAGCCTACATCGGATACGTGTTTCTCTTCTTCTACGGGATAGAGCGTCGCGTTCTCAGTGATGCCACACGTTCTGAGTCCGCGAGAAACGAGGTTCCCGTACTCCTCAGCGAAGTCGAGCGGCTCCTCCTCCTCTATGATCACGAGGGGTCGTTCCGGCACTATGCGACTGACTTTTTGGCCATTGCCCGCATCGCCGGCACGCCCAAGCGGGTTTCCGACTTTACGCCACCACGCAAGCGAATCGGCTGGGATATCCCACTCGAGGTAAAGCTCGTGCTCGGGGCGATAGCAGCGAGCAACGAGTCCCTTCCCGGTGAGTGGGCGCTCGCATGGGCGCTGACCAGCCCAGAGATTCCGCTTCGCACGCCCGCGACGCGTTGCCCCGACGAGTTTGCACAGTTGTTTCTCTCACGCTACATGGCCGCTAACGGCGCTGGCCTCCAACTAAAACCTGGTAGCGCCAAGCTACGGCTGGAGTACCGTCCGGCGTCGGCGTCCTTTGGCGGGCCGATCACACTTGACTCGGGCGGCCTGCCCGATGTGACACGCCTTGCCGCGCCAATCAAGAAGCTTGCTGCGCTCGTCACTGCCGTCACCGATGAGCTCGATGCGTACAGTCGATATATCGGTCGGAGCACCGACCGCGATTCCGTTCGCGCTGTTGCGCTCCTGCCCGTCGAGCTCGCGCGCGACCGGGCGTCTTCGTCGCTCAGAGCGCTCCTAGCCAATGTGCCGACGCAAGGGCACGTGGTGATCGCGACTGCGGATGTCGCGGCGATTCTCGGCGGCCCTGTGACGCCAAAGCTCGGCAAGCGCGATGTGACGGCGCTGGCAACGCTGCTCGCCGCCCACGGAGTTGGTCTCGAACCTGACGTGCGCCTTGGTACGGCCAACTTCTCGCATCAACGGGTCGTCGTGCTGTGGCGGGACGAGGAGGCGCTGGTGTCGCCCGGGGACGGCTTTGCGGCCGCCACGGTGCTTCTACACCTGGGCGTGACGGTCTCGGCGAGCGATGGCGAGGTGAGTACGCTCGAGCAACAACAGCTCGAGTCACGGCTGGCGAGCTCGTTCGAACTTCCGCCGGCCGGCCAGCGTCGGCTGCGGGCGCACCTGCGCTGGCTGCTTGCCGAGCGGCCGGGCCTAGCAGGTCTTAGGACACGCGTCGGCGCAATCGAGGAAGCGCAGCGGAATCTCATCGCGCGCTACCTGGTGGCACTGGCCGGTTCGGACGGCTACATCAGCCCTAATGAGGTGGATAGCCTCCACCGGGTTTACGGCGTGCTTGGGCTTGATGCGGCTTTCCTACACCGTGATCTCCATGCAATGGCGGCGTCGTCACCAACGCCGATCATTGAGGCTGACTCCGACCCTGGCGACTTCGCGTTGCCCCGCGAGGTGCTCCTGGACGATCGTCGCCTAGCGGAGGTCATGAGCTCTACCAGGCAGGTGACCGAGGTCCTCAACGCGGTCTTCGTCAACGAGGAGTCTGACAGCAAAGTGTCGGAGCCCACGAGCTCTGAGGAGCCCGATGAGTCCGGGCTTGCCGCTCTCGACGAGACATACGCAGTGCTTGTGCGGCGCCTCTCCGCTCAGCCGGTCTGGCCTCGCGCGGAGTTCGAGGCCCTAGCCGCCGAACTCGGGCTCCTGGCTGCCGGGGCGATCGAGACGGTCAACGATGTCGCGTTCACTGTCTCCAATGCACCGTTACTAGAGGGATACGATCCCATCGAGTTGGACGGACACGTACTGAAGGAGATCTTGGATGTCTGAGTCGAGCATTCGTCCGCGTGACCGCGACGCGATCCTCCAGTCTTTGGCGGCTGGCGTTGTGCCGTATCGCGGTCAGCAGCACATCCAGGCAGGTCGCGCACTGGAGGTCGGCGCGGTCATCGAGGATCTTGACCGCCTCGTCGACGGCGGCAGCGCGGTTCGCTTTGTGATCGGCGACTACGGCGCTGGCAAGAGCTTCTTCCTGCAGCTCGTCCGCGCCGTAGCACTCGAGAAGGGTATCGTCACGATGCACGCAGACTTGTCGCCCGACCGTCGCCTGCACGCGACTGGCGGCCAGGCTCGCACCCTCTATGCCGAGCTCGCCCGCAACCTGGCGACACGCACCAGCCCTGAAGGCGGTGCTTTGCCTTCGGTGGTTGAGCGGTTCATCACGACTGCGCTGCAGGAGGGCAAGTCGTCGAACCGCCCGGTGCAGGAGGTCATCAACAGCCGTCTTGCAGGCCTGGCAGAGATGGTCGGGGGCTACGACTTCGCGGCGGTCGTTGCTGCCTACTGGCACGGGCACGATAGTGGTGACGCAGCGCTCACTGCTGCAGCCGTGCGCTGGCTGCGCGGCGAATATACAACCAAAACCGACGCCCGCGCCGACCTCGGTGTACGGACCATCGTTGACGATGCGAATGTCTACGATCATCTGAAGCTGCTGGCACGTTTCGTGGCGCTCGCTGGCTACGGCGGTCTCTTGATCGCTCTAGACGAGATGGTCAATCTCTACAAGCTTGCTAACACCGTTGCTCGCCGGAGCAACTACGAGCAGATTCTGCGAATCGTCAACGATTGCCTACAAGGTGGGGTCGAGCATCTCGGCTTCTTGATGGGCGGCACGCCCGAGTTCCTCACCGACACTCGTCGGGGCCTTTACAGCTACGAGGCTCTCCAAAGCCGGCTGGCCGAGAACGCCTTCGCCGCTGGTGGTCTTCGCGACCTTTCCGGCCCGGTGATCCGGCTCGCGAGCCTGACGCCGGAGGAGCTCTACGTACTGCTCCAGAAGCTCCGCCATGTACAGGCGTCCGGGGACGCCAACCGCTACCTCCTGCCAGACGAGGCGTTGCAGGCGTTTATGGCGCACTGTTCAGGTCGGCTCGGTGATCGCTACTACCGCACTCCGCGCACAACGATCAAATCGTTCGTCCAGCTCCTAGCAGTCCTCGACCAGAACGCGTCCGCAGACTGGCGCACGCTTGTCGGCAGCGCTGAGGTTGAGGTCGATCGCGGGCCGGAGCCCGATCTCGTTGAGCGTGACGGGCCGGGCGACGACGAGGAACTGGCGACCTTCCGCCTCTGATGGTGTCGCGGGACCGCCCATCGTCCGCCTTCGAGCGGCTTAGCGATCCGATCCGCCGGTGGGCCTGGCAGCAGGGATGGCAGACGCTACGCGACATCCAGGAGCTCGCGGTAGCGCCGATCCTGGCCGGCCGCGACACTGTGTTGGCGTCCGCGACGGCCTCGGGTAAGACCGAGGCTGCATTCCTGCCGCTGCTCTCCCGCACCGTCGATCGCGAGGGTCTGCGCATCCTTTACGTCGCTCCACTCAAGGCGCTAATAAACGATCAGAGCCGCCGCCTGGAATCCCTTGCTGACGCGGTTGGGTTGACGGTCACGCCCTGGCACGGCGATGTCGCGGCCTCGCGCAAGCGAAGGCTGCGCGACGCGCCGGCGGGGATTCTATTGATCACGCCGGAGTCTCTCGAAGCGATGTTTGTCACTCGCGGGACCGAAGTCACTGCCTTCTTCGGTGGTCTTGACTACGTAGTCGTCGACGAATTGCATAGCTTTATTGCCACCGAGCGCGGACGCCAGCTCCAGTCGCTGCTGCATCGCGTGGAGCTTGCGATCGGTCGTGTGGTGCCGCGCGTCGGACTGTCAGCCACGCTCGGAGATATCGGCGCGGCCGCCGCCTTCCTTAGGCCGAACGCCGACGAAGGCCCTGAGATCGTCGAGTCGACCGTGTCGCGCCGCGAGGTCCGCCTTCAGGTGCGCGGATACGTCCGACAGGAACCCGCGAGTCTGGACGCTGCCCGCGAGCCACTCGAGATCGTCGATCACCTCTACAGCGTCGTCCGCGGCGGAACACACATAGTGTTTACTAACCGACGCGCCGATGTCGAGCTTTATGTCTATCTGCTCAAGCGTCGCGCCGAGCGCGACCGGGCGCCGGACGAGTTCTGGCCACACCACGGTAGCCTGGCGAAGGACGTGCGCGAGGACGCCGAGGACGCACTCCGCTCCGACCGGCCGGCGACGGTTGTGGCTACCACCACTCTCGAGCTCGGCATCGATGTCGGCAGCGTCGACACGATCGCGCAGATAGGTCCACCACCGTCGGTTTCGTCGATGCGCCAGCGCTTGGGCCGCTCCGGCCGACGCACCCGAGATCCGTCGGTGCTGCGAATTTACTTGGACGAGGAGGTCGTCACCGTTCGCACGCCCCCGCAGGATCAGCTACGCGAGTCTGTCGTGCAGTCCGTGGCGATGGTGCAGCTGTTGATCGAGGGATTCAACGAGTCACCACCCGGCGGTGCGCTGCACCTGTCGACGCTCATACAGCAGATCCTGTCGCTGTGTGCGCAACGCGGCGGGCTTCGCGCCGACGACGCCTGGCGCGCACTGTGCGGAGGCGGACCTTTCACAACAGTCACGTCTTCCCTATTCGCGGAGCTTCTGCGCGATCTCGCGTGCCATGACATGCTGCGACAAACGCACGACGGCACCATCGTGCTCGACGTCGCAGGTGAACGCGTGGTGAACCACCACGATTTCTACTCGGCGTTCATCACATCCGACGAGTACCGCCTCGTAGTCGGGGCACGTACGCTGGGCACGCTGCCCATCTCCAGGCCGCTGCTCGTGGGCGACCTTCTACTCTTTGCGGGACGGCGCTGGCGGGTGCTCGAGGTCCGCGAAGCCGAGCGCGTCATCGAGCTCGAGCCGGCGCCCGCAGGCCGCGCACCGTCCTTTACGGGCGGCGCGGCGCTGGTCGATGACGCCGTGCGACGGCGAATGCGACAGGTCTACGAAGCCGCCGACGAGGAGCGCTACGCCGATCGTGGGGCGCGGCAGCTGCTGGCTGAAGGCCGCAGCACCTACCGGCGGCTCGGCCTACAGGAGAGCGCGTTGATCTCGTGGGGCCAGGACGTGCTGCTGTTCCCCTGGGTCGGCGATCGAACGCTTGACACGCTGGCTTTGATGCTCCGCCGCGAGCAGTTCGCTGAGGCATCGCGTGATGGGGTCGCGGTGGTCATTCCTCGTGCAACACCCGCGGACCTGCGTGACGCGCTTGGACGCATGGGCGTACATCCCCCGTCGGCTATCGAGCTCGCCAGCGAGGTCCGCAACAAGCACGTGGAGAAGCACCATGACGTCCTCTGCGAGTCGCTCCTGAATATGGATTACGCATCGAGTCGCATCGACGTCGGCGCAGCGCTGCAAGCGGCGGAGGGGGTTCTCGCGCGACCGCTCGGCGGCGACTGACGCGAGCAACTCGCACTTAGCGACGCCTGCAGCATGATGTCGCGACTTTGGTTAGCTCAAGACGATTGCATTCGCAAGGGAGCGGATCCTGGCGTCAACTCCCGCCAAGGCGATGCACCCGAACACGATCGCCGAGCGTGTCCTGCGCGATGGCTGCGACGTGTTGGTGGTGCGTGAGCACGATCACCTGCGTGCGCTGCGCGATTTCGGCGAGAGCGGGCACAGTGCTCGTCACGCGGGGGTCGTCGTAGTTGACAAGGATGTCGTCGAGCAGCACGGGTAGTGGAGGCAGCGCGTCGAGGTGGTGTTCGAGCGCCGCGAGGCGCAGAGCGAGGTACAGCTGATCAAGAGTTCCGTCGCTCATTGCACTGACGCCGAGTTCCCCACCGCTGGCGCGCCGCGCCATGAGAACAGGGTGGTCGCCGTCGTTGTCATCGACGAACAGCCGGGTGAGCGAGTTGCCGGTGAGCTTGGGGAGCAGCTGCTGGGCGCGCTCGAGGATGGGCGTGGCGCTGTGCTCGCGATGGTGTTCAATGGCCCGCGTAAGCAGAACCGCCGCTGCGCGTTCTGCGAGATAGCGTTCGGCGAGTTCTGCGGCGCGCTCAGCCTCGTGCTCGGCTTGCTCCCGCGCGAGCGCCGCCTCGGTGCCATGGTCGAGTTGGGCGACCGTCGTGAGCGCTTCGGTGTGCTGCTCCACGAGCGCTTCGAGCTCGTTGAGACGATCGCTCAGTCTGCATTGCTGTTGTTGGTTGGGTTGGCCAGCGAAAACACTCGAGATCAGCGACTGTCGCAACTCAACCGCTCGCTGCTGCGCATCAGCGTCCAGGCCCTTGTTCTTTAGCGGATCCAAGAGCTCGAAGGCCTCTTGCTGAAACGCGTCGGCGGAAACCGCGGGCTCGGGCTCCTGAAAACTCGTCGAAGTGGGTCGTTGCCGCGCACTCGAGAGAGCCACCAGCGTTTCAGCAAGCGTCATACTAATCTGCCCCCGCTCGGGCTCGGAACTCGGTGCGTGAGCCAGATAGGCACGCCAAATGGGGATCGATTGCGACGCTCGCCCCGTCTGCGCCAGGATCTTAGCGCGCAACAATTCACCAGCGGAAGCAAGCGGCTCACTGGCTTTTAGTTCGACGAGTCTGCGGAGCGCCTCATCTGGGCGCCCGAGAGCCACCAATGACTCAGCAGCACCGAACCGAGCGTATCCTGCAAGTGGCCAGTCGACGCTGCTTGCCGCTTCGAAATGGAAGAGAGCTTGTACGACATTGTCATGTTTTCTGTAAGCATAACCGAGCCACAGGTGTTTTCGTTGCAACTCGGGTATGGAGGCATCATCAGCACGCAACTGAGTCGCGATGAACTCAACGGCTCTATGCTCCGCGCCCAGTTCCACCGCTTGCGCGATAGCCGCGAAATTGGGCCGCGTGCTCATGGGTCTGAGTGCGTCGAGAGAAATCACCGTAGGGTGCACTGGGGATTCGGCGTCAGCGCTTTGGGCGTGAGTTTGCGGAAACGGCGCCGGGGGAGATAGTCGAGTTACCTGAGGTTGCTGCAACGAACAACTCACAATTGCGCTCACTACGCTCAGCCACCCGAGGCAACGAACCATCACTTGCCCCCTTTTGGGCGGGGCGCGGTTCTGACGGCTTGCCACTCTTCGGCGGCGTCTTCTTCCGCTTGGGCTGCTTGCAGTTGGCTGCGGCGCTTGAGGAACCGTTGTTGATGGCGCTCGACTGCGGCCAGTTGACGGCGCGCCTTGGCAAGTTGCTGCTCAGTGTTGCGAGTGACCGCAAGACACCCTTCGAGCTCGTTCGCTGCAGCCGCTTTCAATTGTTGCAGGCGCTCCTTTTCGCGCAGCTGCTGGGTCTGGTGCGCCGCTCCTTGCACGAAATCCTGGACCAGTGCTGCTCCCTGCAAGGCACGCGCTACCTGGCGCTGCTGTTCGGCGGCAAGGCTCGATTGCAGCGCTTCGCGTCGGGTCTCCAGATTTGCCACTCGGGCTTC
>PMKB01000046.1 GCA_003157595.1 Solirubrobacterales bacterium | reverse complement strand
CGCGATCGACAACCTGTGGAAGGGAACCGCGTCGCAGGCGGTCGCGAATCTCAACCTGATGTTCGGGTTCGACGAAGGGCTCGGGTTGCGATGAGCGAGACCTTCTTCACCTCCCGCTGGGTGGAGCGGCCTCGCCGGCTGCTTGACTCCTCGGAGATCCCGGCCGGCTTTCGCCTCGCCGGAATTGCCTGTGGGGTCAAGGACTCGGCGCCGGCTGCGCTGGACCTCGGCCTGGTGCTCTGCGACGTGGCGGGCACAGTCAGCGCGGCCCGCTTCTGCGATTCTGGTGTGCTCGCGGCGCCTGTGGTCGTCACGCGTGAGCGCTGCGACCTGCACGGGATCCGTGCCGTCGTTGCGAATTCGGGGAATGCGAACGCGGCGACCGGCGAGGCCGGTATCGAGCAGGCTGTGGCGGTGCAGAAGGCGGCGGCCGCGGCGCTGCGCCTTGATCCGCGGGAGGTTGCGGTGGCCTCGACCGGCGTGATCGGGGTGCTGCTGCCGGGCGAGCGGATCGCAGCGGCGGTCCCGGACCTGGTCGGGGCGCTCGAACGCGACCCAACCAACTTTGCGCATGCGATCCGGACTACTGACGTCCTCGACAAGCACGTTGCGCTGAAGGTCGATCTGCCGTCAGGCAGCATTAACCTGTCAGCTCAATGCAAGGGTGCCGGGATGATCTCGCCGCGCTTCGCGACGATGCTGTGCTTCGTGCAGACCGATGCGGCGCTTGACGCGCACACCGCCGAGCTGCTGCTGGGCGTGACGGTGAAGCGGTCGTTTGACCGAATCAGCGTCGACGGCCAACTTTCGACCAACGACACCGTGATCCTGATGGCAAGCGGCGCCAGCGGTGTGTGGGTCGAGCCCGAAAGCGAGGATGAGCTGCGCTTCGGCGAGGCACTTGACGCGCTGCTTCGCCAGCTGGCGCTGCGGATCGCCGCCGACGGCGAGGGTGCCCGGCGGATCGGGCGCGTGCACGTGCGCGGCGCCGGTTCGGAGACGGTGGCGCACGTGGCGCGCTCCGTCGCCAACTCGCCGCTGGTCAAGACGGCACTGTTCGGCGGGGACCCCAACTGGGGCCGCGTTGCGCAGGCGATCGGCGCCGCGCTGCCCGGCAGTGCCCCATTGCGTTTCGACATCGCGATCGAGGGTGTCACTGTCGCCCGCGACGGTGCGGCGGTCGAGCACGACGCAGCCGCACTCGCGGCCGCGGTGGCCCGCGACGAGGTGCTCTATGAGATCGACTTGGAGGGCAGCGGCGCCGAGGCCGAGCTGTTCTTCTCCGATCTCAGCTACGACTACGTGAAGATCAACGCCGAGTACACCACCTGATCATGATCACCCGCGACCGAACGGCTCACCGCTGATGCGCGACGTTGCAACCCTCCTGGAGGCCCTTCCCTACATCCGCGACTTCCACGGCGCCACCGTGGTGATCAAATACGGCGGCGCGGCGATGGACGACCCGCGGCTGCGGGAGGAGTTCGCACGCGACGTCGTGCTGCTCAAGTACGTCGGGATGAGCCCGGTCGTCGTGCATGGCGGCGGCCCCGACATCACGGCCTACATGAAGCGGCTCGATATGCCGGTCGAGTTCGTCGGCGGCCTGCGCGTGTCCGACGAGGCGACGGTCGAGATCGCCAAGATGGTGCTCGTCGGCAAGCTGAACACCGACATCGTCCTGCGCATCGGTCGCCACGGCCAGCCGGCGGTCGGGCTCTCCGGCGATGACGGCGGCCTGTTGCGCTGCTCGCGGCGCAGCGCGCCCGGCGGCGAGGACATCGGCTTCGTCGGCCAGATCGACCACGTCGACCCTGGCGTGATCAATCACATCGCGCGCGACTACATCCCGGTCGTCGCGTCGGTCGGTGCGGACGCCGAGGGTAACTCCTACAACGTCAACGCCGACGAGGCGGCGGCGGCGATCGCGGTCGCGCTGCGCGCGCGCACGGCCATCTTCTTGACCGATGTGCGGGGCTGGCTGCGCGACCGCGCCGACGCTGCGAGCCTGATCGCGCAGGCCACGGTCGCTGAGGTGACCGCGGCGCTCGAGGGAGTCGAGGGCGGCATGCGGCCGAAGCTCCAGGCCTGCGTGGACGCGGTCGCCGGCGGCGTCGGCGCGGCGCAGATCATCGACGGGCGCGTCGAACACTCGCTGCTGCTCGAGCTGTTCACCGACGCTGGCATTGGCACGAAGGTCACCGCGTGAGCGCGCTCCAGTCCGCCGACGCTCACCTCACGCCCAACTACGCGCGCTACCCGGTCGAGTTCGCACGCGGCGAGGGGGCGCGGCTCTGGGACTCAGACGGCGTCGAATACCTCGACTTCCTCGCCGGAATCTCGGTGTCGAGCGTCGGCCACTGCCATCCCGCCGTCGTCGCCGCGATCCGCGAGCAGGCCGGCGTCCTGCTGCATGTCGGCAACCTCTACTACACCGAGCCGATGTCGGAGCTCGCGCGACGGCTCGCCGAGTGCTCGCTCGGCGGCAAGGTGTTCTTCACCAACTCCGGCACCGAGGCCGTCGAGGCGGCGCTGAAATGCGCCCGCAAGGCCCGCCAGGGCGGCACGATCGTCTCGCTTCACGGCGCCTTCCATGGTCGCACCTACGGCGCCCTCTCGGCGACTCCTCAGGAGTCCAAGCAGGCGCCCTTCGCGCCGCTGGTCGGCGGCTTTGTCAGCGTCGACGTGAGCGCCGAGGCGATCGCCGGCGCGCTCGACGAGCACACGGCGGCCCTGATCCTCGAGCCGATCCAGGGGGAGACGGGGGTGCATGCGCTCCCCGACGAGCTGCTGCGCTTTGCCCGCGAGCGCTGCGACGAGGTCGGCGCGACGCTTATCTTCGACGAGATCCAGACCGGCCTGGGGCGCACCGGCGCCGCCTGGGCCTACGAGCACTCCGGCGTGATTCCGGACCTGCTCGTCACCGCCAAGGCGCTCGGCGGCGGCCTGCCGATCGGCGCGCTGATCACCGGCGCCCGCCACGCCGACACCTTCGCCCCCGGCGATCACGGCTCGACCTTCGCCGGTGGCCCCGTCGTCTGCGCGGCCGCGCTCGCGGCGCTTGACGTGCTGTTGGACGAGGCGCTGCTCGCGCGCGTGCGCGAGCTCGGCGAGCTTCTGCGCGAGCGCGTCGCGACGCTCCCGCACGTGGTTGAGGTCCGCGGCCGCGGGTTGATGGTCGGCTTCGACGTGGACGTCGACGCGCCCGCGGTGGTGCGCCGCGCGCTGCTCGAGCGCCAGCTCGTCGCCAACGCGACCGGACCGGCGACCCTGCGGCTGCTGCCGCCGCTGGTGATCGGCGAGGCCGAGGTCGAGGACTGCGTGCAGCGGCTGCGTGCGGTGCTCGTCTGAGATGCGCCGCGCCCTCGCGGACGGCTACGAGCTCGACGACGATCCGGCGCGGATCGACGTCGACTTTGTCTTCAACTACCTGTCGCTCGAGTCCTACTGGGCGCAGGGTCGCCCGCGCGAGGTGGTGGAGCGCTCACTTGCCGGCTCGGCTCGAGTGGTTGGCCTCTACCACACAGGTGCACAGGTCGGTTTCGCCCGCGTGATCTCCGACGGCGCCGTGCTCGCCTACCTCGGCGACGTCTTCGTCGACGCGGCCCACCGCGGGCGCGGCCTCGGCGTCGAGCTGGTGCGCGAGTCCGTCGACGGCGGACCGCAGCGCGAGCTGAGCTGGCGGCTGGACACCAGCGACGCGATGGAGCTGTACTCGCGCTTGGGTTTCAAGGAGCGGGTCGCCCCGCCCGTCCACATGGAGCGCCGCGCCGGCTGGCGGCCGTGACGCTCGAGCCGCGCGCTCACCCCTCGAGCGCCGCGCGCAACCTGATCACCGGCTCGTTGCTGCGAGCGTGAAGCTCGCGCGCCGAGCCCGGCGCGCGAGCTGCTCACAGAACCGCGGGCGCCTCTCGAGGTCCAACAAGCTTGCGCCGGGCACCTACGAGGTGACCGTGACTGTGGAGCCGACGTCCGGTTCGTCCTCGGTGGTCACGGTCGGCACCCTGCGTTTCGCGACCGTCGGCTAGGTGATCGGACCGAGCGCGGCCGGCGCCGGTAGGCTTGCGCACCCATGAGCGACCCGGAATTCGCGCCGCGCACAGCCGGCTACCAGGCCGACCCCGCCGAGGTCCGCCGCGTGCTGCTGCTCTACAGCGGCGGCCTGGACACGAGCGTGATGTTGCGCTGGATCCAGGAGCGCTACGAGGCGGAGGTCGTCACGCTGACGGTCAACCTCGGGCAACCGGGGGAGGACTACGCGGTGATCGAGGGCAAGGCGCGCCAGATCGGCGCGGTCGAGTGCCACATCGTCGATGCGCGCGACGAGTTCGCCGATGAGTACCTGGCTCCCGCGATCAAGGCCAACGCCCTCTACGGCGGCGGCTACCCGCTGTTCAC
>PMKB01000324.1 GCA_003157595.1 Solirubrobacterales bacterium | reverse complement strand
CCACCCGGACCGCATGGCCCAGCGGATCCTCGGCATGGGCGACGTGCTGACGCTGATCGAGAAGGCCGGACGCGAGGTCGACGAACGTGAGGCCAAGCAGCTCGAGCGCCGCCTGAAGGCGGGCGAGTTCGACCTGGAGGATTTCCTCGCCCAGCTGCGCACGATGCGCCGGATGGGCCCGTTGCAGGGCCTGCTCGGGATGATCCCCGGGGTCGGTGCGCAGATGCGCGGGATGAACGTCGACGAGCGCGAGATCGACCGCATCGAGGCGATCATCCTGTCGATGACAGCCGAGGAGCGCCGGCGTCCAGATCTGATCAAGGGCTCGCGGCGTCTGCGGATCGCGCGCGGCTCGGGGACCAGCGTGCAGGCGGTCAACCAGATCGTCAAGCAGTTCGTGCAGGTCCGCAAGCTGATGCGCCAGGTCGGCCGCGGCCGGATGCCCGATCTCGGCGCGCTGACGCGCCAGCAGCGGTGATCGGGACGGCTCGACTCGCCAACCTGGGCAGGCCGTCGTACGCCGGCCCTCGGCACTTGTGAGCGCGGCCGTCATCCGGCGGCGGCGCCCTCGCCGGCACGGCGGCGAGCTTCGGGAGCCTTCCCCGCGGTCCGGTCAGCTAAGGTGATGGACCGCTTTCCATTGATCGAAGGGACATCGTGGCTGTACGACTGAGGCTGACCCGTGTCGGCGGACGTAAGGATCCGGTGTGGCGAGTTGTCGTCGCCGACCAGCGCTCGAAACGCGACGGGCGCGTGATCGAGACCGTCGGGCATTACAACCCGCAGACCAACCCGTCGACGATCACGCTCGACGAGGCGCGCGTGCGTGACTGGCTCGCGCGCGGAGCGCAGCCGTCGCAGACGGTGCGCAAGCTCCTGAGCATCCACGGCATCGCCAGCTGAGCCGGCCCACCGCGCGATGGATCCGACCGAGTTGCTCGAGTATCTCGCGGAGGGCCTGGTTGACGACCCCGAGCAGGTCGAGGTGGAGCGCTTCGAGGAGCGCGACGGCACGATCGTGCTCGAGCTCGCCGTCGGGGCCGACGACTACGGCAAGGTGATCGGGCGTGGCGGCCGCACCGCCGCGGCGCTGCGCACCGTCGTGGGCGCCGCCGCCGCCAGCGACGGGCAGCGCGTGGTCGTGGACATCGTCGATTAAGTGGTTCCCGCCGGCGACTCGAACGCGTCGACGGTCGCCGGGGTCGTCGGGCGTCCCCACGGTCTCGACGGCAGCTTCTACGTCGGCGCGCCCGACGTGGCGCTGCTCGCGCTCGGCGTGAGCGTGACGGTCGGCGGGCTCGAGCGAGCGATCGTGCGGCGCGCTGGAACCGATCAGCGTCCGATCGTTCGCCTCGCGGGGTGCGAGGACCGCGAGGGCGCCGAAGCGCTGCGCGGTCAGGAGCTGCGCGTGCCGCGGCCGGCGCGAGCACCGCTCGGGCCCGACGAGTGGTGGGCGGAGGAGCTGGAGGGCGCGCGGGTGTTCGACGGCGAGCGTGAGCTCGGTGTCGTGCGCAGGCTGCTCGCGCTGCCTTCGTGCGAGTGTCTGGAGGTGGCGCGCACGCAGGGCGAGGGAGATCTGCTCGTGCCGCTGGTGCGCGACGCGATCCGCAGCGTCGACCCCTCGGCCGGGCGGATCGACGTCGACCTGCGGTTTCTCGGGGAGGCGTAGTGAAGCTCGACATCCTCACCCTGTTCCCGGACTGGTTCGAGTGGTTTCGCACGCAGCGCCACGTCGCAAACGCGCTCGCCGCCGGTAGCACGCTGACACTGATCAACCCCCGTGACCACACGCCGCTCGGCGGCGGCCAGGTGGACGATGCGCCGTTCGGCGGCGGCGCCGGCATGGTGCTACGCGTCGACGTGATGGACGCGGCGCTGAGTGCCCACTATGGCTGCGACGCGACGGCTTTGCGGGGCCGGCGGCGCGTCATCGCGCTCAGCCCCGCGGGACGCCTGCTCGATGACGCGCTGGTGGCGGAGCTGGCCGTCGAGGGCGCGCTGACGTTTCTGTGCGGGCGCTACGAGGGCTTCGACGAGCGGATCGTCGAGCACTTCGCCAGCGACGTCATCTCGGTCGGGCGCTACGTGCTGGCAGGCGGCGAGCTCGCCGCGATGGTCTGCGCGGATGCGGTTCTGCGCAAGCTTCCCGGCGCGCTCGGTCACCCCGACTCGGTGCTCGAGGAGTCCTTCAGCGAGGCGCTCGAGGGGCTGCCGGAATACCCGCAGTACACGCGTCCGGCCGAGTTTCGCGGTTGGCGCGTACCCGACGTCCTGCTCTCGGGCCACCACGAGGAAATCCGCCGCTGGCGGCTCGAGCGCTCCCGCGAGCGCGGTTGAGCGGGCGCTCCCGCGCGCGGTGAGCGCGAGCGGGGGGCGAGCGGGGGGCGAGCGCGCTAGGATCCCGGGGCGCGCCGGCGTCCTCGTTGTGCGCGCGTTCTCTCTGCCATGAGCACCGTCATCGACACCATCGAGCGCGCCCAGCTGCGCCGGGTACCCGAGTTCAGGGCCGGTGACCGGCTGCGCGTGCATTTCATCGTCATCGAGGGCACCCGCCGGCGTACCCAGGTCTTCGAGGGAGTCGCGATCAAGCGCCAGGGCCAGGGCGTGCGCGAGACGTTCACCGTGCGCAAGCAGTCCTTTGGCGTCGGCGTCGAGCGCACATTCCCGTTGCATTCGCCGAAGATCGAGCGGATTGAGGTAGCCGCGCGCGGCGACGTGCGGCGCGCCAAGCTGTATTACCTCCGCGACCGCGTTGGCAAGTCGGCGCGGGTGCGCGAGCGCGGCTACGTCGGACCGGAGGAGTTGGTCGAGCCCGGTTTGCTCCACGCTCCCGCGGACGCCGAGCCGCGCCAGGATGAGACTGTGGACGCGGCGGACTCGGAGCTCGAGGCCCCGGACGCGCAAGCAGCGGTCGTCGAGGAGCCGGATGCCGAGGCGGTGGCGCCCGAGGGGCCGGAAGTCGCGGAGCCGGAGGGCGAGTCGGTGGCGGCCGAGGGACCGGAGGGCGAGTCGGTGGCGCCCGAGGGGCCGGAAGCCGCGGAGCCTGAGGGCGAAGCGGTCGCGGCGCAGGAGCCGCACGGGGGCTTGGACGAGTCGGGCGAGGAAGCCGCTGCGGAGTCGAGCGAGGACGGCGATCCGGCGGAGCCGGTGGCCGGCGTGCCCGACGAGCCGGCGTGAGCCTTCGGCGACTCGCGCGCGGCAGCCAGGCCGTCGAGTTCGTCCTGATCGTCGTCATCGCCCTGGCGCTCGCGTTCGGCCTCCAAGCGTTCGTGGTCAAGCCCTACCGGATCCCGAGCGGATCGATGGAGCCAACCCTCGCGATCGGCCAGCGCGTGCTCGTGGACCGCATCGGCAATGACTTCTTTGCGCCGTCGGTCGGCGACATCGTCGTGTTCCACCCGCCGGCCGGTGCCACCGACCAGGTTTGCGGCGACACGCACGAGAAGCCCGGCCAGGCGTGCGACCGCCCGACCGCGCAGGAGTCGACGCAGAACTACATCAAGCGCGTCGTCGGCGGTCCGGGTGACAGGATCAAGATCGTCAACGGTCACGTCTACCTCAACGGCAAACGGGAGAACGACAAGTTCGCGCTGCTCGCCGGCTGCACCCCGTCCAACCAGGACTGCAACTACCCGACGCCGATCACGATTCCAGCCGGTTACTACTTCATGATGGGCGACAATCGTGACTTCTCCGACGACAGCCGGTTCTGGGGACCCGTCCCGCGAAGCTGGATCATCGGAGAGGCGTTCTTCACCTACTGGCCGCCCGACCGGATCGGCTTCCTCTAGCGCCGGCGCACCGCCGCCTGGCGCTGCGGGGTCATCGAGCGCTCCCGCCCGCCCGAACGGCTCGCGTTCGTCGAGCGCCAGAGCTCGCCGTTCCGCGCGGCGGCGCACGAGCGGGCACCGCCTGTTCGCCTTCGATCGCGCCCTCGGCGTGCGGCTCGTGGCCGGCGCCGACGAGGCCGGACGCGGTTGCCTGGCCGGCCCGCTCGTGGCCGCCGCGGTGCTGTTCGACTACGCGTCGCTGACCACCCGCGAGATGCGCTCGCTGAGCGCCCTCAACGACTCCAAGCAGCACGACCACGCGGCCCGTGAGGAGCTCTACCCGCGGGTGCTCGCCTGCGCCCGGCGGGTCGTCGTGGTGTCGCGGTCGGTGCGCAGCATCGACGGGCGTGGTCTGCACGTGATGAACCTCGAAGCCCTCCGCGACGCGCTGAACTCCGTGGCGCGGCCCGGTGCGCTGTGCCTGATCGACGGCTTCGCGGTTCCCGAGTTCAGCTTCGAGCAGCGCGCGATCGTCAATGGCGACGCGACCAGCGCGGCGATCGCCGCGGCGTCGATCGTCGCGAAGGTCACCCGCGACCGCTTCATGTGCCGCGCCGATGAGCGCCACCCCGGCTGGCAGTTCGCGACCCACGTCGGCTACTCGACGCCCGAGCACCGCGCCGCGATCGCGCGCCAGGGCGTCTCGCCGCTGCACCGACTGTCGTTTCAGTCCAGCGCGTACGAGCAGCTCGCGCTGTAGCGCTGTTTCCGCGGAGCGCCGTCTCACGCAACGTCCTCGACCTGTTCCAGTGAGACCAGCACGCCGCGGCCGTCGACGAGCACCGCCACGGCATCGATTCGCAGCGCCGGGGTATACGGCCGCGCCGGATGCTCGACGAGCCACGCCGCCGCCAGCGACCGCATGCGGCGGCGTTTGACCGCGGTAATCGAGACCAGCGGGTCCAGACCGCCGTCATGGCGCGTCTTGACCTCGGCGAACACGGTCGTCACGCCGTCGCAGACGACCAGGTCGATCTCCCCGGCGCGAGTGCGGCAGTTGCGCTCGAGCAGCCGGAAGCCGAGCCGTTCGTAGTGCTCGAGGGCGAGCCGCTCGCCGAGACGGCCGAGGATCTGTCTCGCAGTTTCTGCCACTCCGCGACGCTAACCGCACGGGCCCCTTCGCTTCATGAAGAAGTGCGACGTAATCGAGACGGAAACGCGAAGCGCCGGAGCTGCGCCGCCTTCGATCGGTCAGTTCCTACGCCATCACCTGCTGTGATCGCAGGATGCTCGTCCAAGCCCACGGCTTCGCGGTCAATCGCGGCATCGCCGGTCACGTTCGCGTCGAGCTCGACGCGCGCGGAGGGTTGCCTGGCTTTTCCGTGATCGGCCTCGCAGGCGGCGCCGCACGCGATGCGCGCGAGCGCGTGCAGGCGGCGGTGCTCAACAGCGGCTATGGCTTTCCGCGCAAACGCCTCACCGCAAACCTCGCCCCGGCAGCGGCGCCCAAGAGCGGGCCCGCATTCGACCTCGTGCTGGCGTGCTGCCTCTTGGCTGTGCAGGAGCAGATCGATCCGGCCCGGCTCGTCCGGATCGGCCTGTTCGCCGAGCTTGGCCTGGGCGGCGACCTGCGTCCCTGCCCGTCGGTGGCGCTCGTCGCCGAGGCCGCCGGAGCGGCAGGCCTCGCGGGATTGGTCGTCGCGCACGCGGACCTGCGAGAGGCGCGTGCCCCCGGCGCGCTGCCGGTCGTCGGCCTGCGCAGCCTCGCAGACGCCGCGGCGCTGCTGAGCGCTCGCGCCGGCGTACGCCAGCCGCGCAGCGGTCGGTCCGCGGCCTCGTGAGGCCGCCTTCGACGGCTCCAGGTTGGCGGAGGTTGCGGTGTTTGCGATAATCGCCCGATGCGGCTGCTCCGGATGAAACCCGGGCATGGAGAGGTGCTCATCGCCGAGGGCGATGTGGAGGTGGCCGAGCAGGAGCTTGAGCTGATCAAGGCCTTTCGCGAGCAGCTCGACCAGGGGATGTGGGCGGCAGTGCCGGTGGTCGCGCCCGACGGCCGACGCCAGGCCGAGCTCGTGCGCGACTTCGGCGAGATTCCCCGCGACGCCGAGCGCGTGATCTTCTTCCCGCGGGCCGCGGGTGGCCGCTGAGGCGCCGTCGTGCTGGCTGCCCTCGGCGTCTGCGCGGTCGTCGCGGCCGTGCTCGCCTGGGACGTAATGTCCCCTGCGCTGAAGCCGGCGCTCGCGCAGTGGCGTGGCCGTCTGGCATCCGGTTGGGGGGAGGATGTTGCGGCCTATGACCCTGGACGCGAGCGGCGTGCCGAGCACCGGGCACGTGAGCTGCTGCGCTCGTGCGTCGACGAGGACGACTGGGAGATGTATCGCGACCTCGGCTTCCTGCGCGTGTGGGGGAGCGACGGGTCGGGGACCGGAGCGGGCCACGGCGTCGCTCCGTATGCCTATCTGATCTACCCGCACAAGCCGATCGTCGCCTACGTTCCCCGCAGCTCGCGTCTGCTCAGCGAGTACTGCGTCGACTTCCCCGACCAGGAACGTCCCTACGGCAGCGTCCGGCTTCCGCCTTCCGATGACGTGCTCGCGAAGTGGATGGCGCTGACAGCCGACGAACGAAGGCTGATCGAGAACGCGAACCTCCACCTCGCGGGACGCCAGCTCGACCCGGACGCGGTGCGCTCGGACATCGCCGCGCTCTCGCGCTGGGAGCGCGACCGCCAGCGCCGGCGTGACGCCGGTAGTCTTCGCGCCCCGTGAGTTCCGCAAACGGATTCGACCTCAAGCACCGCAGTCGCCAGCTCACCGACGGGCCGGAGCGGGCTGCCGCGCGTGCCTACCTCAAGGGCATCGGGTACGACGACGAGGCGCTGGCCAAGCCGATCGTGGGCGTCGCCTCGACGTGGATCGAGACGATGCCGTGCAAC
>PMKB01000094.1 GCA_003157595.1 Solirubrobacterales bacterium | reverse complement strand
CCTCGGTGCAGTCGCGGACGGCCGTCCGCAGACACTCAGGTTAGACCGTGCGCGTAACTCCTGTGAGAGCGTGCCGGGCCGGTCGTCGCGAGCCTAACACGGTGCGTTCAAGCGTGGATCAAGGACTGAGGACTCGCGACGCAGCCGGTTCGGTCATCCTGTGGACCATGCGCACGCTGGAACCGACCGGCTGGCTCGAGCTGCCGATGGTCAGGCAGTTCATCAAATACGGCCTGGTCGGGGCGTCGAACACGATCGTGCAATTCGTCGTCTACAGCGTCGGCGTCACGGTCGGGATCGACTACCTGCTCGCGCTGGTGATCGGCTATCTCGCCGGTGCGCTGAACAGCTACATCCTCAACCGCCACTGGACATTCCACGCCGGCCACATCGCGCACACGACGGCGGGGAGCCGATTCGCGCTGGTCACCGGCTGCGCGATCGCCGTGAACCTCGCGCTGCTGTACCTGTTCGTTCATCATCTCGGCATCGCGAAGATCCCGGCGCAGGCGATTCTGGTCGTGCCGGTGCTGGCCGTGACGTTCCCGATCAATCGCTGGTGGTCGTTCGCGCATCCGGGCGGGCGCGGCGAGCCGCCGTCGCCTGCAACGTGAGCGCGCCGGCCGCTCTCTCGCGACTGTCGTCCGAGCGCCGCTGGTGGCTGGCGCTGGGCCTCGTCACGCTGGTCGCCGGCGTGCTGCGGCTGATCACGCTGAGCACGGTGCCCGACAACCTCTTCTACGACGCCGCGGTGCGCTCGATGGGGCTCTCGCTGCACAACTTCCTCTACGGGGCGTTTGACCCGACGGCCCGGACGGCGATCGACAAGCCGCCGATCGACCTCTGGCTGCAGGTGATCGCCGTCAAGCTGTTCGGCTTCAACTCGACGGTGCTGAAGCTGCCCGAGGCGCTTGCCGGCACGGCCGCCATCCCGTTGCTCTACGACCTCGTGCGCCGTCTTGCCGGGCCGCTGTCGGCGCTGTGCGCGGCGATCACGCTCACGTTGCTGCCGAACTCGGTGATCACCGCGCGCAGCGACACGATGGACTCATTCATGATGCTGCTGCTGCTCGCGGTCGCGTGGCTGCTCGTGCGCAGCGTGCAGCGACGCGACATGCGACCGCTGCTTGCAGGGGCAGTCGTACTCGGGCTCGCGTTCAACGTCAAGCTGTTCGAGGCGCTCGTGCCGGTCCCGGCATTCCTGCTGTTCGTCTGGCTCTGCTGGCGAGGCGAGGGCATCGGCGTGCGCCTGCGACGCCTCGCGGCGGCCGGGGGGCTGTTCGTGGCGGTCGCGCTGTGTTGGATGGCCTTCGTCTCGTTGAGCCCGGCGCACGATCAGCCCTACGCGATCGGCTCGACCAACGGCAGCGTGTGGAACTCGGTGTTCGTCTTCGACGGGTGGGACCGGATCGTCAAGCCGGCGGCGCCGAAGAGCTTCTCGACCAAGAGCGCTGCCGCGCCGCTCGCGCACACCGCTGCCGCGCCCACCACGGCAGCCACGGCGAGCACTGTTCACGGCATCGCCTCCAAACCCGGGCCGCTGCGCCTGTTCCAGTACAGCCTCGTCGGCTACGGCACGCGGCTCGGGACGCTGCTGTTCGCGGCGCTCGTCTTCGGGCTCGTTGCGCTTGTGCCCCTGTTGCGGCGCCGCCTGCGGCCGCCGCCGCAGGCGAGCGCGGAACAACTCCTCGGCTGGGCGGCGACGCTCTCGGTCGCGCTCTGGCTGCTGACCGGGTATCTGCTCTTCAGCTTCTCCGCGCACACCCAACCGCGCTACCTCGAGGCGTTCACCCCGGCGGTGGCGATCGCTGTGGGCGCTGCGCTGCCGGTCGTGGTGTCGCGCGCCCGCGACCTGTTCGGTGTGTACGTGCTGCTCGCCACCTTTGCGATCGTGATGGCCGAGGGTGCCGCGGAGACGGCGAGCGGCAAGCACGGCTATCTCGCGATCGCCATCGCTGCGGTGCTCGCGGTGCCCGTCGCGTCCTACGTCGCGCTCGCCTTTCTGGGCAGGGTTCGCTTGCGCCGCTGGCCGGCGTGGTATGTGCCGCTGTGCGCGACGATCGGAACGCTGGGCGCGATGCTCGCCATGCCGGCGGTGCGCGACGTCCTGCTGATCCGCGACCACAGCGGCGACCAGGCGGCCGAGGTGACGCTCGGAGCCTCGATCGTCGGTCCGATCTCGACGTTCCTACTAAGCCACCAGGGCGGAACCCGCGACGAGGCCGCCTTCAGCGCCTCGACGATCGCCGCGCCGTTCATCGTGCTCGGCGCAAAGCCGGTGCTGCTCTTGACAAGTGTCAACGCGCAGCCGCTCGTCACGCTGACGCAGCTTCAACGCGACCATGCCGCGGGCGAGGTCCGCTACGTCTTCACCGAGACCGTCTGCAAGGACGTGGTCGTTACTCACGCGGCGTGCTCGCGCGCGATGCAATGGGTCCGCACGCATGCCCGCGACATCACCGCGCAGGCCGGGCTGCCGAAGGACAGCGGCCTGCTCTACGATCTCGACGAGGCTCCTGCAACGTGATTGTGCGATGAGAGTACGGACACTTCTACGCGCGGTCGCGCTGTGCGCCGCGGCGCTGTCGCTCGGTGCCGCCAACACGTCCGCCGCGGGCGTGGCGGGCGTGGGCGTGGCCAGCTGCAACCAGTCTCAGTGGTGCACGATCACGGCTTCGGGCGATGTCACGCAGCTCGCCAGCCAGCTGGCGATCGGGAACGTCAGCGCCGGGACGGAGTTGGCGGTGACCCAGGACAACATCGGCCAGAACCAGGTCGGCGGTGAGATCCTCAACGGCAGCCTGCGCGGGAGCTGTGGCTGGTCGCAGTACGCACGCGACTGGACCTCGAAGGCGCTGAGCGTCATCGCGAACTGCGCCGACCCCGTCCTCAACATGAGCCAGTACGTCGCCGCCACCGGACATGCGATCTGGAGTGGCTGCTACCCGCGCTGCTTCGGCGGCGTCCCGTTGCGTTTCGACAAGCGCTGCGGTCAAAAGGGCCACAAGTGGTGCTACCGGGCCAACTGCGAGGAGTATGCGAACTTCTACCCATGGTCGCCCGCCGCGCACCCGTCCGACCCGGTGCGCATGACCCGCCGCCACCGAGTCGACATCCGCTACATGGCGCGCTACGGCGACGCCTGGACGAACACGGCGTTCTACCTCGTCCGCGACACCGATGTCGGGCACGGGACCGGGAACTGGGTCTTCATCAGCGCCGCGGCATGCGGCGTCAACGTCGGGCCTCCCGGTGCCTATCACTGGCTGGCGCACCCCACCAAGCCGCACCACAAGGCGCCGTCGGCTCATGTCGCGGGCACCGCGGACGGCTCGTCCGCCTGAACACCCTGTAGCCTTAGCGTGGATTTAGGTTGGCGGGTTCGCCTGTCGCGACCTACCAATCGTCCACATCCCGCACGGCCCCCGTCCCAGTTGCCTGACATCCCGATCAGCTGCCGCCATTTCGACGACCGCGCGGCGTGAGCGGCGAGCCGCTGGGTAGCAGCTGATGGACCGTCTTCTTGAGTTGCAGACGCACGAGCTCGAAGAGCAACACTGGTGGTACCGCGGCCGGCGGAGGGTCATCGCGAGACTGCTGCGTGGCGTCTCGCTGCCGCCCGGCGCGGAGATCCTCGACGCCGGCTGCGGCAGCGGGCGCAACATGGTGGACTTCGCTCGCCTGGGCACCGTCACGGGGGTGGAGATCGCCGACGCGAGCGTCGTGCGGGCGCGCGAGCGCGCCATCGGCGAGGTCGTCCAGTGTTCGATCACCGAGCTGCCGTTCGCCGACGGACGCTTCGACCTCGCCTTCTGCCTGGATGTGATCGAGCACATCGAGGACCACCTGCGCGCCATGCGCGAGCTGTACCGCGTCGTGGCACCCGGGGGTAGGCTCGTCGTCATGGTTCCGGCCTACCAGTGGCTGTGGAGCGAGCACGACGTGATCAACCACCATGAGCGCCGCTACAAGGCGAGCACGCTGGCGGCGGCGGCCGCGCAGGCGGGCTGGCAGCAGGTCAGGACGACCTACTTCAACGGTCTCCTGCTGCCGGTCGCGATCATCCACCGGCGGCTCACGCGGCGGTCGCATCTCGTCGGTGAGCCGGTGTCCGATCTGCAGCGCACCCCCGAGCCGCTCAACACGTTGCTTGAGTGGCCGCTGGGCCTCGAAGCTCGCCTGATCGGGATGGGCTGGCGGATTCCCGTCGGCCTGTCGCTGGCGGCGGTATTCAACAAGCCGGCATGAGCGCCGCCGGCGGGGCTGCGTCGGCGCCCAGGCCCGACACCGATGCGCCGGCGCGACGCGGCGCGAGCGCCCGCCTCGGCAGCGCACGCGTCGCTCCCCGACAGTTGGCGCTGGCGGCGGTCGTGGTGTTGAGTGGGTTGTTGGAGTTTGTGAAGTTGAGCCAGAACGGCTACGCGAACGTCTTTTATTCGGCGGCGGTGAAGTCGATGCTGCGCTCGTGGCATAACTTCTTCTTTGTTTCGGCTGATCCGAATGGTTTGATC
>PMKB01000029.1 GCA_003157595.1 Solirubrobacterales bacterium | reverse complement strand
GCCCACATCTGGTGCTGACCGACATCCGAGACGATCACGGCCTGCCCGTCGGTCGCCTGGTAGAGCGCCTGGATCAGATACTGCGGCTTGATCTCCGAGTCGGTGCTGTCCTCGTAGCGCAACGGGTGCTCGGCCTTCCAAGCGTCGATCTTGGTCCACCAGTCGCCCAGTCGCGCCGGGTCGGGCTGGAGCGCGCGGTATTCCGCCACGAGCTTGCTCAGGATGTGGCGTGCATCGCCCACGATCGGGATGTGCGCCGGAACGTTCTTCGAGATCTCCGCCGGGTCGATGTCGATGTGGATGAACTTTGCGTGCGGCGCGAACTCCGCCAGCTTGCCGGTGATGCGGTCGTCGAAACGTGCGCCCACGGCGCAGATCAGGTCCGCCTCGTCCATCGCGTAGTTCGCGGTGCGCGTACCGTGCATCCCCAGCATCCCGAGCCACTGCTCGTGGTTGCCCGGGAAGCCTCCGAGGCCCATCAACGTGCAGGTGACCGGGAAACGGTCGGCGGTCGCGAGCTCGATCAGCTCGGCCGAGGCATTGGAGCTGATCACGCCGCCGCCGGCGTAGATCACGGGCCGCCGAGCGCTGGCGAGCGCATTGGCGGCCTGGCGGATCTGCTTCTGGTTGCCTTCGATCGTCGGTTGGTAGCCCGGCAGCGAAACGCCGAGCACCGGCTCGTAGGGGATCTCGGCGCGCGAGAGGTCTTGCGGGATGTCGATCACCACCGGCCCGGGCCGGCCGCTGCGCGCGATGTGGAACGCCTCGTGAATCACCTGCGGGATCTCCAGCGGGTGCTGGATCATGAACGAGTGCTTGACGATCGGGAGGGTGATTCCGAGCGTGTCGGCCTCCTGGAACCCGTCGGTGCCGAGCAGCTCGCTGCGGACCTGGCCGGTGATGAAGACGACCGGGACCGAGTCCATCATCGCGTCGGCGATCGGGGTCACGAGGTTGGTCGCCCCCGGCCCCGAGGTCGCGAGCGCCACGCCGACCTTGCCGGTCGCCTTGGCGTAGCCCTCCGCGGCGTGACCGCCGCCGGCCTCGTGACGCACCAGCACATGGCGGATGCCGGCGTCATAGAACGCGTCGTAGGTGGGCAGGTTGGCGCCACCGGGGAGGCCGAATACGACATCGACGCCCTCGGCTTTAAGGCACTCCATCACGGCATCGACTGCACGCATCGCGCTGACCTCCTTTCGGCTGAGCTGGGATCGCTAAATCGGCCGCAGTACGCAGGCTTGACGCTCAGGATAGCGTGCCGGCGCCGACCGGCCCGGCACTGCAAGCGCGCCGCCCCGGGGCGCAAATGCAGCCACCGCCCGGGCGCGCAGGGCTATGGCCCCGCTCACCGCCGCAACTGTGCGCGGCGGCGCCCTCAGAGATGCGCGCGAACGCGGATCGAGGGGTCCGGCTCGATCAGCTCCGAGTCCTGCGGGTACTCGAGATCGGTGCCGCAGTTCATGCACATGGCGTCGTAGTGGCGCACGGCCCGATTGCAGCCCGGGCAGATCCGCAGCGCCTCCTCGGTCTCGCGCCGGTACAGGGCGGCCGCGAGCGGGCCGAGCAGCGGCACCAACCCTGAGATCACGAACCAGACGAACAGCGAGCTGCCTTTGCGCATGCCGATGAAGCCACCGGCGAGCGCCGAGATCAGGCAGATCGCGACGTAGAGCTCGCCGCCGTTCAGAATAGGACGCGAATCGCCCAGACCGCGCCGATGATCGCGACGACCACCGCGATGATCGTCGCGACCACGACGACGACGTGGAACAGGATGTGCAGCAGAAGCCACGCACAGACGAGCAGCACCAGCGCGGCAAGCGCATGGCGGCCGAGCGACTGCATGCGACCTTGGGGCTCGGTGTGTTCTTCGTTCATACGGGAGAGCTTACGCTCCGCCGCGAAGCAACCGCGGAGGAGCGCCCACTCGCCGATGGCGCTACTGCTGTGTCCGGGGCCGGTAGGGGCGCTGCTCGGGTCGCGCGGGTGAGGAGGCTGCCAGGCGAGCAAGGCTGTAGCGCCGGAGCACGACCGGCGCCTTGACCATCGTGGACGCCTCGTCCACCTGCGGGAGGAGCAGGAATCTGGATCGGGCGTTGGGTGTGTTCATGGCCGAGATGATCGACCAGATGCCCGCTCGCGTCGTTGGCCGCGTGGCCAAGATCCGCAGCACCGGCTTCTCTGCTTTGTCGCCGATGCTTTGCCTGCTCACAGCCACTCTAACCCTCGGCCGCCTCCAGTCCGAGCGCGTCGTGGATCAGTCGCGTCACCTCGGCGCCGTCCGCGCGTCCTCGCGTCTCGCGCATGATCGCCCCAACCAGCGCGCCGATCGCCTTGGGGTTGCCGGCCCGCACCTGTTCGGCGGCCGCCGGATCGTTGGCGATTGCGCGCGCCACGATCTCCGCGAGGCCCGCCGCGTCGTCGATCGCGCCGAGGCCGCGTTCTGCCACGACCTGCTCCGGATCCCCGCCCTGCGCGACGAGCGTGTCGAGCACCTCGCGCGCCGCCGTGACACTCAGCCGGTGCTCGGCGACCATCTCCACAAGGGCCGCGAGCGCCGCCGGCGCCACCCTGCTCGCAGACGGGTCCCCGTCGCCGGTTCGCGCGATCAGATCGCCCCCGACCCAGTTGGCCAGCGCCGCCGGATCGGCGCTGCCGGATGCGAGCGCGCGCTCGTAGAAGTCGCCCAGCTCGCCGCGGAACGCGAGCTGATGCGCGCGCTCAGCGCCGAGGCCCAGGTCGCGCTCGAAGCGCGCGGCGCGCGCCGCCGGCAGTTCGGGCATCGCCGCGCGCGCCGCCTCGAGCATCGCTTCGGTCGTCGCTATCGGCACGAGGTCCGGCTCGGGGAAGTAGCGGTAGTCCTGGGCCTCTTCCTTCGAACGAAGCGAGGTGATCGCGCCGGAGGAGGGGTCGAAGTGGAGCGTCTCCTGCACGACCTCATCCCCGGCTTGGATGGTCGCTCGCTGACGCTCGATTTCGGCGGCGACGCCCCGCTCGAGGAAACGGAACGAGTTCATGTTCTTCAGCTCGGTCTTGGTCCCGAGCAGCTCACTGCCAAGTGGCCGCAGCGACACGTTGGCGTCGGCCCGCAACGAGCCCTCCTCCATGTTCACGTCGCTGACACCCAGCGTGCCCAGCGTGGCGCGCAGCAGCTCGAGCCACTCGCGGGCCTGCGCGGGCGAGCGCAGGTCGGGCTCGGTGACGATTTCGACCAGCGGCGTCCCGCCACGGTTGAAGTCGACGACCGACAGCTCGGAGCCGTGGATCCGGCCGCTCGCGCCGACGTGGATCAGCTTGGCCGCATCCTCCTCGAGATGCACGCGGTGAACCCGCACGCCGGCCAGGGCGCCACCGCGGCACAACGGCTCGTCGTACTGGGAGATCTGGTAGCCCTTCGG
>PMKB01000348.1 GCA_003157595.1 Solirubrobacterales bacterium | reverse complement strand
GCAGCGAAACCCTGCGCCGCATCCGCGCCTTCGCTCCCCTGCTGCCCTTTCTCATGCTCACCGTGCGCGATGCGGAAGAGGAAAAGGTGGAGGCGCTTGAGTTGGGCGCCGACGACTACGTCACCAAGCCGTTCGGGCTCGCTGAGCTGCGCAGCCGTATCCGCGCCGTGCTGCGCCGCTCGGCGCCGCGCTCGCTGGGCGGCGAGCGGCTCACCGCGGGTCCCGTGACGCTCGACCGTGCCCAACGCGAGGTGACGCTTTCGGGCGACCCGGTGCGTCTCACCTTCTCCGAGTTCGAGCTGCTCGCCTGCCTGATGGCGGAGCCCGGCCGGCTGTTCAACCGCCAGGAGCTGCTCCGCGCGATCTGGGGAGATTCGGCCTACCGCGATCCACGCGCGATCGACGTCCACATCCGTCACCTGCGCGAGAAGCTCGAGACGACGCCGGAGGAGCCGCACCTGATCGTCACCGTCCGCGGAGCCGGATATCGCTTTGCGGAGGGTTAGTGGGCCGTCTCGCAACGTTGTACGCGCCGTGACGGGTGCAGCGGCTTGAGCAGGCCCACTGGCGAGTCCGCCGGCCGTCGCCCGCGCCTGCGCTTCGGGCTACGGCCGCGCCTGCTCGGCGCGCTCGTGCTGACCGCGACCGCGACGCTCGCAACCGCCGCATTCACGCTGCTCGCGCCGCTCGAGTCCCAGCTGAAGAAGAACTCCCTCAGCCTCACCGAGGCGGTCGTAGCCGGCGCGAAGACGCAGCTTGGCGTCATCAGGCTGTTGCCGACCGGGCAGCTGAACAGGCCGAAGATTCAGCAGGTCGCGGACAAGCTGGACGACGCCAACGACCTCGCCACGTTGATCATCTGGACGCGGCGCGCCGGGCGCATCGTCGTGTTCGTCGGCACCGACCGGCGCCGCGACGCTCGAATCGCGCCAACGCTCGCGGCGACGGCCTTTCGCGCCCGCAGCAGGACGGCGCACGCGCAGGTCAACGACGTGCTGGAAGTCGCCGACCGCTACCGAGCCCAGAACGGGCGCCTGTATGTGCTCGAGATGTTCAAGGCCGTCGACTACGTCGGCCAGGCGAACTCGGCTGTGCGCTCCGCCTTTCTCGACGCCGCGCTGGTCGGGCTCGCCGTCGCGTTGCTGCTCGGGATCACGCTCTCATCGCGCCTGCTGCGCCGCCTGCGCCTGCTCCAGGATGCCAGCCGCACGCTCGACGAGCGCGACCTCGGCACGCTCGTCGTGCCGCACGACGTCGTCTCGGACGAGATCGGCGAGCTGGCGCGCGGGTTCGCGACGATGCACGCGCGGTTACGCCAGCAGGAGGATGCCCGCCGCGCTTTCGTCGCGACGGCCTCGCACGAGCTGCGCACGCCGCTGACCTCGCTAGACGGCATGCTCGAACTGCTCGCCGACGACCTCGCGCGCGAGCCGATCGACCTCGCCGACGCGCGTGAACGTGTTGCACGGGCACAGCAGCAGTCGCGCCGGCTGAGCGGCCTGGCCTCCGACCTGCTCGACCTCAGCCGGCTCGACGCGCCGCTCGAGTTGCGCAGCGAGCCGGTCGAGCTTGGCGAGACCGCGCGCGCCGTCGCCGCCGAATTCGACACGCGCGCACGTGAGCGCGAGATCGCGCTCACGCTCGACGAGGTGGACGGCCAGGCGTGGGCCCAGGCCGACCCTGGTAGCGTCGCCCGCATCGTGCGCATCCTGCTCGACAACGCGCTGCGCGTAGCTCCGGCCGGCTCGACGATCGAGATCCGCCTCGGCGGCGGCGAGCAGCCGGCGATCGAGATCTCAGACGAGGGACCGGGCGTGCACGCCGACGAGCGCGAGTTGATCTTCGAGCGCTTTCAGCGCGGCCGGCGGCGCAACGACGAGGGCGGCTTCGGGCTCGGCCTGGCGATCGGCTCGGAGCTGGCAGACCGGATGGGCGGCGCGCTCGAGCTGCTCGACGACGGCGAGCCGGGAGCAACCTTCCGGCTGACCCTGCGCCAGGCGGCGCACTGATGCCACCGAGCGCCTTCTGGCGGCGTGCGCGCGCCGCGCAGCGGTTCGGAATCGACACCGAGTTCGTCGGCGAGGGCCGCTACCGCACGCTGCTGTGCTTGATCCAGGTCGTCGTCGCCGACGAGCAGGGCCTCGACGTCGTCGTGCTCGACACGCTGGACGAGCAGACCGAGCTGCAGCCGCTCGCGGAGCTGCTCGCCGACCCCCAGATCGAGGTCGTCGTCCACGCCGGCCGCCAGGACGTCGCGCTGCTGCGACGCTGCGCGAAGACCGAGGTCACGCGAATCTTCGATACGCAGACCGCGGCCGGCTTCGCCGGGCTCTCAGCCCAGGCCGGCTACGACACGCTGCTGCGCGAAGTGCTCGGCGTACGGGTGCAGAAGACCGCCAGCTACACGCGCTGGGATCGGCGCCCGCTCGACGCCGAGCAGCTCGCCTACGCGCGCGAGGACGTGCTGCATCTGCTCGATCTCGCGTCGGAGCTGGCACGGCGCCTGGCGGACGGCGAGCGGCTCGGTTGGGCCCTCGAGGAGTGCCGCTACCTCGAAGGGGTCAGCGATGTGCGCGACGTCGACGTCGCGTTCGCCCGCCTGCCGCGCATCAACTCGCTGACGCCCGGCGCCCGCGCGATCGCCCACGAACTCCTCGCCTGGCGCGAGCAGGTGGCGGAGCATCAGGACAGGCCGGTCTCGACCGTGCTCAACGATGCTGCTCTGGTCGAGCTGGCCAAGCGTGCGCCCCGAACGCCCGAGCAGCTCGACCAGGTCCGCGGTGTCAACCCCGGCAGCCTGCGCCGCCGCGGCTCCGATCTGCTGGCGGCGATAGCGCGCGGCGGCGCGCGTGAGCCGATCCCGGTGGAGGCCGAGCGCCGCGAGCCCTCGAGCGCCCTCGACGCGCCGCAGATCGCGTTGGCCGAGGCGTTCGTGCGGGCACGCGCGCTCGAGGCCGGCCTGGCCTACGAGCTCATCGCGGCACGCGCCGACCTCTCAGCGATCGTCAGCTGCGCGCGTTGCGGCAACGGCGATCCGGACGTCCGCACGCTCACCGGCTGGCGCCGCGAGCTGGTCGGCGAAGAGCTCCTGGCGCTGCTGCGAGGCGAACGCACGATCGCCGTCGCCGGCGACGGCCACCTGTCGATCACCCCGCAGTAGGCCGTTGCACCGGCGTCAGGCTGCCCTTCCCGCGCCGATGACACCCGCACCGCCCCCGGAACATCGACGCGGGCCCTGCAAGCCGCAAGCGTGTGGCGATCAAGCTGTCCCGCGGCAGCGGGCAGCTTGCATTTACTGAACCTCGTTGTAGACCTTGAACAGCGGCAGATACATCGCGATCACGATGAACCCCACCATGCCGCCGATGAAGACGATCATCACGGGCTCGATGATCGAGGTCAGCGCCTTGACGGATGCGGCGACGCGCTCCTCGTAGAAGTCGGCGATCTTCGAGAGCATCCAGTCGAGCTCGCCGGTGGACTCGCCGACGGCCACCATGTGGCTGACCATCATCGGGAACACGCTGCTCTCCTTCAGCGGCTCTGAGATCGTGCCGCCGCGCTTGACCGAGTCGATCACGTCGCCCATCACCCGCGCGACGACCTCGTTGCCGGCGCTGCGCCCGGTGATGTCAAGCGCCTCGAGCAGCGGCACGCCGGCTGCCGTCAGCGCGGAGAACGTACGGGCCCAGCGGGCGATCGAGATCTTCTGGACGATGTCGCCGATCCTGAAGGGGATCTTCAGGCGCAGGGCGTCCCATTGCGGGCGTCCCGTCTCGGAGGTCTTCCAGCGGCGAAAGCTGAAGCCGATCGCGGCCGCGCCGCCGATGAAGGCGTACCAGTAGCCGGTGACCGCGTGTGAGATGTCGACGGTGATCTGGGTCATCGCCGGAAGCTGCTGCCCGGACGCCGTGCTTGCGAACTGTTGCAGCACGCCGGCGAACACGGGCACGATATAGACGACCAGCACGATCATCACGACCAGCGCGACAGACAGCACGACTGACGGGTAGACCATCGCCGAGCGGACCTGGCGGCGGAGGTTGTCCTCCTTCTCCAGCTGGTCGGCGATGCGCACCATCGAGTCCTCCAGCACGCCGCCGATCTCGCCGGCGCGGACCATCGCGATGAACAGCGGGCTGAACACCTTCGGGTGGCGCCCGAGCGCCACGCTGAACGCCAGGCCGGCCTCGACGTCCTTGCGCACCCCGATGATCACGGCCTTGAGCTTCTTGACCTCGGTCTGCTCCTCGAGCACGAAGAGTGCCCGCAGGATCGTCATGCCGGATGACACCATGGTCGCGAGCTGGCGCGAGAAGATCGCCAGGTCACTGAGCGTGATCCGCTCGAACAGCGTGATGTTGATCTCGCGCGAGGAGTGCTTCTCGGCGATCTCGAGGATCACCAGGCCGCGCGCTCGCAACTGGTCCGAGACGGCCTGCTTGCTGTCGGCGTCGACCTGGCCGCGCAGCGGCGCGCCGGCGACGTCCATCGCCTTGAAGAGGTAGGTGCTCACGCGACCAGAGCCACGCCGCCGAGCAGGCGACGCAGCTCGTCGGGGGCAGAAGCTCGCGACAGGGCAACTTCAGGCGTGATCGTCCCCGCCCGCACGAGCGTCGCCAGCGCGGAGTCCATCGTCTGCATGCCCTGCGCCGCGCCGGTCTGGATGACCGACGGGATCTGGTGGATCTTGCCCTCGCGAATCAGGTTGCGGACCGCTGCGGTCGGCACCAGCACCTCGCACGCCGCGCAGCGTCCGGCGCCGTCGGCGGTCGGCAGCAGCTGCTGCGTGACGACACCCTGAAGGGTGACCGACAGCTGCACCCGGATCTGGGCCTGCTGCTCCGGCGGGAAGACGTCGATCACGCGGTCGATGGTCTGCGGCGCATCCTGGGTGTGCAGCGTCGCAAACACCAGGTGGCCGGTCTCGGCGGCCGTCAGCGCGGTGCTGATCGTGTCGAGGTCGCGCATTTCGCCGACCAGGATCACATCCGGATCCTCGCGCAGCGACGCCTTCAGGGCAGCGGAAAAGCTGGTGGCATCGTTTCCAAGCTCGCGCTGGTTGATGAGGCAGCGCTTGTGCGCGTGGACGAACTCGATCGGGTCCTCGATCGTGATGATGTGCTCCTCGCGCGTCTGGTTGATCTCGTCGATCATCGCCGCGAGCGACGTCGACTTGCCGGAGCCGGTAGGGCCGGTCACGAGCACGATGCCGCGCGGGCGGCGCGTCAGCTCGTGCACGATCGGCGGCAGGCCGAGCGAATCGATCGGGGTGATCTGGGAGGGGATCAGGCGGAATGCCGCCGCCACCGCGCCGCGCTGGAAGTACGCGTTGACGCGGAAGCGCGCCCGGCCCGGCACGACATAGGCGAAGTCGAGCTGGAGATCGGTCTCGAGCCGCCGTCGCTGTTCGGTCGTGAGGATCGAGTAGATGAACTCGCGCGTGTCCTCCGGCGTGAGCTTGGGGTAGCCGTCCAGAGCGACCAGCCGTCCGCGCTGACGGATAGTCGGCGGCGCCCCGGCGGTCAGGTGGAGGTCGGACGCGTTGCGGTCGACGACCTCGAGCAGTATTTCTGAATACTCGATCGGCACGGGCTTTCTCAGGCTCCTATCGGCAGTAGGTCAGATGGACTGAACCAATACGTCTGTTTCGGTACACGGCGTGCGTGCGCATCAGGGCCGGCGCTCAGTCGCGGTCGGACCCGGCGTTGACGACACGGGCGATCTCGGCCATCGACGTGCGGCCCTGCTTGACCTTGTCAAGGCCGTCGTCCTTGAGTCGGTGCATACCCTGCAGGACGGCCATCTCGAGGATCTCGTCAGAAGAGCGACGTTCCAGCGCGAGCGCGCGCATCTCCGGGCTGATCTTCATCACCTCATAGATCCCGGTGCGCCCGCGATAGCCCGAGCCGCTGCAGTGCTTGCAGCCGACCGGCTCGTAGCCTTCGACGTCGAATCCGGCCGAGTAGCCGTACTCACGCAGCGTCGTCATCGGCAGGATGACGCGGCGCTTGCAGTGCGGACAGAGCACGCGCACGAGTCGCTGCGCGACCACGCAGTCGAGCGCCGAGGCCACCAGGAACGGCTCGATCCCCATCTCGATCAGGCGCGTGATCGACGTCGCGGCGTCGTTGGTGTGCAGCGTCGAAAGCACGAGGTGCCCCGTCAGTGCCGCCTCGATCGCAATCTGGGCGGTTTCGCGATCGCGGATCTCGCCGACCNNGACCGGGTCTTCGATCGTGATGATGTGCTTGTCCGGTGTGTTGACGCTGTCCAGCGCGGCGTACAGGGTCGTCGACTTGCCCGACCCGGTCGGTCCGGTCACCAGCACGGCGCCGTGCGACTGCGTGTAGGAGCGATGGAAGCGCGTCAGCTCAGCCTCGGCCATGCCCAGCTCGGCCAGGTCCATGACGACCGCTCCCTTGTCGAGGATGCGCATCACGACGCCCTCGCCGCGAACCGTCGGCACCGTCACGACGCGCAGGTCCACACGATGGCCGTCGACGGTCAGGCCGACGCGGCCGTCCTGCGGCACGCGGCGTTCGGCGATGTCCAGCTCGGCCATGATCTTCAGCCGCGAGACGACGCCGCCCGCGAGCCGGCGCGGCACCGCCGCGATGTCGCGCAGCACGCCGTCGATGCGAAAGCGCACGCGCAGGTCCTCGCCGTCAGGCGTGAGGTGCAGGTCCGAGGCGCCCTGCTCCACGGCCTGCCCGACGAGCTGATGCACCAGCCGCACGACCGGTGCGTCGTCGGCGGTCTCGTGCAGTTCGACGACCGCCGCCTCGGCGCCGCCGATCCCCTCATCGGCGGGGTCGTGCACGACATCACCGACCCGCGCGAAGCGCGCGATCACGTTCGAGATGTCCTCGCTGGTCGTGACCGCGACGCGGATCTGGTACCCGGTGAGAATCGCGATGTCGTCGACCGCGTGGACGTTCGCCGGATCGGCCATCGCCACAAGCAGCGCGCGGTCGCCGACGGTCGCGATCGGCAGCGCCTCGTGGCGCTTGGCCACCTGGCCGGTGACAAGCTGGGCAGCGGCCATATCGACGTTGAAGACACTCAGGTCCACGTAGTCCAGCCCGTGACGCTCAGCCACCGCGACGGCGACGCCCTCGGGGCTGATCGAGCCGCGTTCGAGCAGCACGCGATCGGCGGTCGTGTTGCCCGCAGCGGCCACCTCGATTGCCTCGAGCACCCGCTCGCGCGAGCACAGCCCGAGCTCGACGATGACCTCGGTCAACGACCTCGCGGCACCGCCGCGGCGGCTCGGCGGGCGTATGCCGTTGGCTCCGACGAGGCTTGGAGTCTGCTCCTGCGTGGGCACCGCGCGCAGGTGAGAACTGGGCTCCGGCGGCATCTCAGCCAACGTCCGCAGCTCGGCGCATCGCCTCAAACGGCGCGGGCTGCCCCGTCCAGAGCTCGAAGGAAAGACCGCCCTGGGCGGCCAGGATGTCGAGACCATCGATGGTCGGGACGCCCAGCTGGCGGGCTGCGGTCAACAACGGGGTCGGGCTCCTTGCGTAGGCGAAATCGACGACCTGCTCATACCTCCCGAGTACATCGGAATCCAGCGCAAGTGTGCTTAGCACTTCGTCAAGACTGTTACGTTCGTCCATGCCCACGGTCGTGGCGTTGACCAGCAGATCGGCGGCGCGCGGAGATTCGATCGCGGCGACCTCGAGCTCGGCTGCAAGCGCCCGTGCACGGTCGCCGTTGCGGTTCCACACCGCCACCGTGGCCCCCGCCTCGCGCAGCGCCCAGGCTGCAGCGCGCGCGGTGCCGCCGGCCCCGAGCACGACCGCGCTGGCGCCGTTCACGTCGCAGGCGATCGCCGCGAGCAGGCCCGGCGCGTCGGTGTTCTCGGCGGCGATCGTACCGTCGGGCAGGAAGCTCAGCGTGTTGGCGGCCCCAATCTGGCGCGCGGCGGCGCTCGCGCTGTCGGCGAGCGCCAGGGCGGCGGCCTTGTGCGGCAACGTCACGTTCGCGCCGACGAACCCGGCGGGCCCCAGCGCTCGCACTATCTCGGCGAACAGCGCCGGCGGCGCCGGCAGGCGCTGGTAGCTCCAGCCTCGCAGTCCGAGCTTCGCGAAGGCGGCCCGGTGCATCTGGGGCGAGCGGCTGTGGGAGACCGGCCAGCCCAGCACTCCGAGCCGGCCCGGCGCCGGCGGCGCTGAGCCGCTCATGGGCACTTGGTGGGCGCGCGGCCGCCCGCCGCGTTGCGCGCGGCGTTGTACGCCGCGACGTCAGCCTCGAACCGCGTGTAGCTGGTGGCGAACGCGAGCTTGCCGCACGTGTTCGGCGCATCGACGTAGTACAGGTAGGAGACGCGCGCCGGGTCGGTCGCCGCGACCATCGACGCCAGCCCGGGATTGCTGATCGGCGTCGGCGGCAGGCCGCGGTGGATCCGTGTGTTGTACGGCGTGTTCAGCGCAAGCTGGGAGGCGGTCAGCGGCCGGTCGTAGTCATTCAGCTCGTAGCGCAGGGTGGCGTCGATGCCGAGTGTCATGCCGGCCGCCAAGCGGTTGTAGATCACCGCCGCGACCAGCGGGCGGTCCGCCGCGACCTGCGCCTCGCGCTCCACCATCGAGGCGATGATGAGCACGTCGTAGCGGCTGAGGTGCGCAGCGGCGGCCCTGGCGAAGTGCAGCCGGTCGAAGTTCTGGTGGAAGGCCGCGACCTGCTGAGCGACGAGGTGCCTCACGCTCTCGTGCTGAATGCTGAAGTAGGTTGCGGGAAACAGGAAGCCTTCGAGCGAGTGGACCCCGGCCGGCGCGCCGTAGCCGCTCGGGGCAAGCCCGGCCTCCGCCGGGCGCGAGGCGACCAGGTAGCTCCCGCTCAGCCCGTCGGCGTGTGCGACGGCGGCGATCTGGCGGCGCGTCAAACCCTCCGGGATCCGCACCTCGAGCTGCGTGACGGCGGGGACCGTGGTCAGCGCCTTCAGCGCTGCGGCGTAGCTCATGCCGCGCCGCAGCGAGACGACGCCATGGCGCAGCTTCGGTCCGTCGCCGTCGAGTCTGGTGCGCAGGCCGAAGAAGAACGACGAGGAGATCACGCCGCGTGCCGCGAGCTCGTCGCCGATCTGGCCCGCGCTGGCTCCGGTCGGGATGTCGACCGTGACGACGCCGGTCCCCGGGCCGCTGAAGGGCTGAAACAGCTCGATCAGGAACCACGCCGCGAACAGCACGACGACGAGCCCGAGCAGGGCCAGCACGCGCCGGCGCCGGTAGCGCGCCGGGGGATGGCGGCGTGGCGCCGACGGTCGCTCGCCGCCCGTGTCGGGGCGGCGCAGCTCGAGGTCATCGTGTTCTTCGGTCATCTCGGTGGAGGAACGGAAGAGCCGCGTGCCGCCTGCAGGCAGCCTATCCGCTCGTGCCGCCCCCAGCCGCCGGCGCGCGTTCACGCCGCGCGAGCCAATCCTCAAGCAGATGCGCGGCCGCCCGGGAGTCCTCGCTCGCGAGCGCCGAATGGTCGCGCTGAGCGAGCCGCGTCGTCAGTCGCTCGTCGTGCAGAAGCACGGGAACGCGCTCGCCGAGCCGCCGCGCGAGGCGTTTCGCGAAGGCTCGCGTCTCCGCCGTCTGGCCCGTCTCGCCGCCGCTCAGCGACAGCGGCAGACCGACCACGACGCAGGCCACCTCGCGCTGCGCGACAAGGGCCGCCAGCGCGCCGATCCCGGCCCGCGTGCCGGCCGCCAGCACCGGCTCGACCGGCGTGACGATCGTCTCGGTCGGATCGCAGACCGCCACGCCGCAGCGGGCGCTGCCGTAGTCGAGCGCAAGCACACGCACGCGGCGCTAGTGAGCCTTCCGGGAAGGTTGTGCCGCGAGCCGCCCGGCACGGGGGCAGGCGGCGTCCAGACGCCGACGCTCACGGTGGAAGTTTCCGCGAACGCCCACTACGTGCCGAGGATGCCCTCGACCGCCGCTCGCGCGGCGTCGAGAGCCTGCTCAACGTGCTCGACCTGCGCGCCGCCCGCCTGTGCGAGGGTGTCGCGCCCGCCGCCGCCGCCGCCCAGCACGCTCGCGGCGACCTTCGCGATCTCGCCCGCGCGGACCCCGCGCGCAACGATCGACGGCGCCACGCTCACGACCACGCTGGCACGTCCCTCGGCGACGCACGCCAGGACGATCACGCCGTCGCCGTCGAGCTTCCCCTTGACCCGGTCAACGACGTCGGGCAGAGTCTTGGCCTCCGCCACCGCGACCACGGCACCGACGAGGGGAACGCCACCGACGAGCTGCGCCGATCCGGCCAGCGCCGCGACATCCACGGCGTCCTCGCGGGCATTGCGCCGCGCCACCTTCTCCAGCTCGCGCCGCTCCGCCTCCCGGGCCGCGACGAGGACGGCCGCGTCATCCGCAGTCGTCCGCAGCAGGGCGGCGATCTGATCGAGCGCGTCGCCCCGGCTGCGCAAGGTTGTGAGCGCGGCCGGTCCGCTGAGCGCCTCGATCCGGCGCACGTTGGCCGCGCTCGAGGTCTCGCCGAGCAGCCGAACGACGCCGATCTCCGCGGTCGAGCGCACGTGCGTGCCGCCGCACAGCTCGCGCGAGAAGCGGCCGTCGCCGATCTCGACCATCCGCACGACCTCGCCGTACTTCTCGCCGAACAGCGCCATCGCGCCCAGCCCGCGGGCCTCCGCAAGCGTGGTCGTGATGGCGCGCACCGGGTGGTTCTCGAGGATCCACTCGTTGATCTGGTCCTCGACGTCGCGCAGCTCCGCCGCCGACATCGCCTGCCCGTGGCTGAAGTCGAAGCGCAGCTTGTCGGGGCCGACATAGGAGCCGGCCTGGCGCACGTGGCCGCCGAGCCGCTCGCGCAGCGCCGCCTGCAGCAGATGCGTCGCCGTGTGGTTGC
>PMKB01000004.1 GCA_003157595.1 Solirubrobacterales bacterium | reverse complement strand
CAAGAACTTTTCCCGACAGCCTCGGGCGAAAGCGAGCGCCAGCGCTCGACGAGCCCAGCGGTCGAGGACCCTCCGACGCGAACGCCGACGCGAACGCTTACGCGGTCGGTGAACGTGCGGACGCAACTTTGCGGAGGCGATCAGAGGCCCAGGGTCTTCCGAGCTCGCCGCAACAGAAACTGATTCGGACTCCAACGTCCACGAACTCGTCCCGCCACGAAGTCCGCAGCTCCGAGCAGTGACCCAGCCGCCACCCCAACTGGACCAGCAACGGCGGCTCCCACCGCCGTGCTAGCTCCCGTGACCAAAAGCCAACGCGCGACGGCTGTGGGCAAGCGATCAGCCCACGACTCTCGCGTTGCTTCCTGGAAGAATTCCCTAACCAAGTCGGCGTCAGGCGATCGAGTCGTCAACCACTTCCGAAACTGCCCGGCGTGTTCGGCAAGGTTTATGACATCCGAGAAGGGCACCCTTCCGGAATTCACGCTTCGCTAATCGCGCGCGAGTCGTTGAACACAAACTCCTGAAGGCGTCCGCTCGCGCCGGAGGCTCGAACGGCCGGCCCCGGTGTACGAAGACCGAGCAGGGCGGATCGCAATGGCGTCAGAGTTATGTCGCTGTCGAGCAGGGCGGAGAGACCGCGGTCTTCTTGCACACCAACCAGTGTCAGGATCAAGTGGGATACCGTGACCTCGTTCGTAGTCGCGTAGAAGGCCTGGTGGGCAGCGGTGATCTCAGGAAGATTGAGGTTGGTTTCGACCGAGAAGCCGGCTGTCTCGTCGTACTCCACCGCGAAAATCATCGGATCCGGCGGCTCGTAGCCTGGTACCACATACTTCAGCAGCTCTGCAACTGCGGCGTCATTTACGACTTCATCGATGATCTCCCCGGTGGTCTGCGGGCGGAACATCTCCGGTGTCAGCACCTCAAGCTCGCCCAGAAACCGCGTGCTCGCGCGTCTCGCCGCGCCACTCCGCCCTATCACGTCGAAGAACGCCTTCGGCACGACCCTATCGACCTCCCAGTCAGCTGTCGTCGCCGTGGCAATCCCCCACCCCGCCGCTGGCACATCTCCAGCATTAGGGATAGTGGTCATGCCGGGAAGGTAGTAGGCGCGTACCGCGTCATCTCGTGCAAGCCTGACCGCACTGTCAGGTCCGATCGTCTGCAAAAGGTCTGTGAGTGACCCGGGATCCAGAATGAGGGCCGTGCTGCTATAGAAGATCAGGGATTCAGCAAGCGCGCCCAGATCGAGACTTCCAAGCTGAGTTATGTCGCTAGGGCGACGCAAGCTGGTTCGCTCGAACATCGAGGTCCTCGTGCCGTAGGAATACGCGGTGCAACGGGAGGCTAGCTCCTGGCAGACAGCTGCGCCAATGCTCTCGAGCGGTGCGGCACCTGCAATGCGTCTGCAGCCGAGTTCGAGGGAACGCCTACGCCTGTGGGCGAAAGCGAGAGCGCCTCCGAAGAGCAGTCGCACTGCCGCGCGTCTCGTTGCCCGCTCTGGCGGACCTTGCCTCAGGTGCCGATTGCGCCTCGTGACGTTTAGGAGGTCGGGAGAGCGCGCCGACTCAACGGGCGCGCTACGTAGTCGCGCGCGGTGGGACCGCGAGACGCTCGAGATCTCCTCGTGTTACGCGTCGTCTTCTGCCCACACCTTTTCTGGCTCGCCTAGAAGGCTGGTCGTTGCATCGAAGTCGATCGCGAAGGTCGCGCGGATCGGGCGGTTGTGGGTGCTGCCCTGGGCAAACGTCTCCTCGACGATGTCGATGTCGACATCAGCCCGCTCGGCGATGAGCCACTCGGCATCTATGCTGGTGGCCGTGAAGTTGAACTGCATTCGTGCATGGGCAAGTACCTCTAGTGACACGACCTCATCTTCTCCGATATCGTACGCCTCAACGATCGTGATCGCGTCGATTTTAGCCTCCTCAACGTAGTTGAAAGACACAGAAGCGTTATCCGAGTCGACGAGGGTGACACGATCGGACGCCTCCAACGGAAGTGTCATGAGCGCCTGCTTGATGGCGATACGCAGATCGGCTGCCCACGACGCGTTTGTCTCGAGTAGATCGCGTGCCGCCTGCAGGTGGACTGCGCTGCTTGGCACGTAGCGCTGGATGAACGTATCGAGGTCGTTTACGAGCTTCACGCGATCGGGTGGTTGCGCATCAGCCTCGAGGTCTTCCCTCAAGTGTGGATGGAGGATTTCAGGATGCTCGTCGCTCTCCGCGAAGTCCTTGTGGTTTTTCGTGAGGAGGACAACCTCATCGCCCTTCGCCAGCTCCCGAACGGTCGCCCAAATCAACGCGTCCTTGAAACCGCGGCCACGCTCTTGAAAGGGTCGGCGTTCCGCGACGGCGTCGTCGAACAGTTTGGGAACACCGATGCTTGGCAGGGGCGGGACGAGTACGTTGAGTTCGTCGAGTCGGGCGCGCAAGCTAGCGAGATACGTCGCCTCGGCCTCCGCCAGGTTTGGGACGGAGATCTCGCCGGGGTCAACGCCTAGAGTGCGCAGCACCTCTAGCCCGCTCTCAGCCTTTTGGCGACCGCTTTCGAATTGCTCTCGAAAGCGCTTAGGGAGTTCGCCGAGGACCACCTCTGGGACGGCCAGCACTATGCGACCGTGTTCGTGCTCGGACAGCACGATGCGGAAGTTGCGCCGCTGCATGAATGGATCGCCATAGAAGGCGTTGGTGTCGGGCACGACATACATATCGCCTCGAAGTACACCACGCCTGCTTCGCGCCGCGCCCACGGTCCAGACCATGCGGAGCTCC
>PMKB01000235.1 GCA_003157595.1 Solirubrobacterales bacterium | reverse complement strand
GCTGCCCTACCCCAGCGGCGAGCCCCACATCGGGCACCTCAAGTGCTACTCGGTCGGCGACGCGATCGCGCATTTCCGCCGTCGCCAGGGCCGCCAGGTGCTGCACCCGATGGGCTACGACGCCTTCGGGCTGCCCGCCGAGAACCATGCGATCAACACCGGCGTGCACCCCAGCCACTCGACGGCCGAGTCGATTGCGTCGTTCCAGCAGCAGTTCCGCGAGTGGGGCATCTCGATCGACTGGTCGCGCGAGTTCGGCACGCACGAGCCGCGCTACTACCGCTGGACGCAGTGGATCTTCCTGCAGTTGCTGAAGGCGGGTCTCGCCTACCGCAAGGAGGCGGCGGTCAACTGGTGTCCCCACGACGCGACGGTGCTGGCCAACGAGCAGGTGATCGACGGTCACTGCGAGCGCTGCGGCGCGCAGGTCGAGCTGCGTCAGCTCGAGCAGTGGTTCTTGCGGATCACCGACTACGCCCAGCGGCTGCTCGACGACCTCGAGACGATCGAGTGGCCCGAGCACGTCAAGACGATGCAGCGCAACTGGATCGGTCGCTCGGAGGGCGCCGAGGTGATCTTCCGCTGCGAGGAGTTGGGCATCGACTACCGGGTCTTCACCACCCGGCCGGACACGCTCTTCGGTGCGACGTTCTTCGTGATGGCACCGGAGCATCCCGACGTCGCGCTGCTCGCGGCCGGAACCGAGCACGAGGCGGCGGTGCACGACTACATCTCCCACGCGCTCGCCGCCCCCGGCCAGGACCGCGCCGCTGCCGGGAAGCAGAAGACGGGCGTGCCGCTGGGGCGCAGCGTCCGCAACCCGGCCAACGGTGAGGAGATCCCGATGTTCGTCGCCGACTATGTGCTGATGGAGTATGGAACCGGGGCGATCATGGCGGTGCCCGCACACGACGAACGCGACTTCGAGTTCGCGACCGCCTTCGGGTTGCCCGTGCGGCGGGTGATCGGCGATCCCGCCGGGGGCGAGCTGCCCTACCGCGGGGACGGGCCCCTCGTCAACTCCCAGGAGCAGTTCGACGGGCTCACGAGCGCCGAGGCCAAGCAGAGGATCATCGCCTGGCTCGCGCAGGACGGGCGCGGGCGCGCCGCGGTCAGCTTCCGCCTGCGCGACTGGCTGATCTCACGCCAGCGGTACTGGGGCTGCCCTATCCCGGTCGTCTACTGCCCCGAGCACGGGATCGTCCCGCTCGGAGAGGACCAGCTGCCGGTGCTGCTTCCGGAGGTGAAGGACTACGCGCCCAAGGGCCGCTCGCCGCTGGCTGCGGCCGAGGAGTGGGTCGCGACGGTCTGCCCGATCTGCGGCGGGCCGGCGCGCCGCGAGACCGACACGATGGACACCTTCGTTGACTCGTCTTGGTACTACCTGCGCTACTGCGACGCCGCCAACGACGAGGCGGCCTGGGATCCGGCGGCGCTGGAGCGCTGGATGCCGGTCGACCAGTACATCGGCGGTGTCGAGCACGCCATCCTGCACCTGCTCTACTCGCGGTTCTTCATCAAGGCGCTCGCGGACCTCGGCCATCTGTCCTTCCAGGAGCCGTTCGCGGCGCTGTTCACGCAGGGGATGATCACGCGCGACGGCACGAAGATGTCGAAGTCGCGCGGCAACGTCGTCTCGCCGCGGACGATCGTCAGCCGCCTGGGCGCCGACACGGCGCGCTGCTACATCCTCTTCGTCGGCCCGCCCGACCAGGACGCCGACTGGTCCGACGCCGGCGTGGAGGGCATGCACCGCTTCATCGCACGGCTCTGGCGACTGGCCGCCGAGACCGCCTCGAGCACCGAGCCGCAGGAGCCGCCGGTGCAACCCGACGGCGCCGAGCTCGAGCTGATGCGCAAGGCCCATTGGGCAATCGAGAAGGTGACCGGTGAGCTTGACGGGCGCTTCGCCTTCAACACGGCGATCGCCGCGGTGATGGAGCTGACCAACGACTGCTACAGGCTGCGGGCCGGCGTCGGCGCCGGCGCTCTGCGCTTCGCGGTCGCCACCGCCGCCTCGTTGCTGTTTCCCTTCGCCCCGCACGCCGGCGCCGACGCCTACCAGCTGCTGACCGGGGAGCGCGTCTGGCAGGTGCCGTGGCCGGCGGCCGATCCGGCGCTGCTCGCACGGGAGCGCTTCGAGCTGGTCTGCCAGGTCAACGGCAAGGTCCGCGACCGCGTCACGGCGAGCAGCACGGCGAGCGAGGAGGAGCTGAAAGCGCTGGCGCTGGCAGCCCCGAACGTAGTCGCGCACATCGTCGGGAACGAGATCGTCAAGGTCGTCGTCGTGGCCGGGAAACTGGTCAACGTCGTCGTGAAACAGGCGTGAGCGGTATCACCCTTTCGTCCATTGCCAACGTCCACGGGGCACCGTATGCTCAGCCCACGTTGGTGTCCGACTAAGGAGGGGAACAGTGGACTTCTCGAAATTGAGCCGTGAGGACTGGATGGTCGGCGGCGGAGGGATCCTGCTGATCCTGAGCCTGTTGATCTTCGGCTGGTATAGCTACGGCAGCGTCACACTGAACGGCGTCACCTACGGTGGTAGCTCCTATGCAGCCACCTCGGCGCCCTACGCGATCTGGGGAATCCTCGCACTGATAGTGACGATCCTCGTCGTGGTCGACCTCGCGCTTGCGCGGTTCAGCCCCGCGACGGTGATCCCGACCACCAATCTCGGGCGTGATATGACCCGCACCGCTGCCGCCGGCGTCGTGGCGCTGTTTCTCGTCATCAAGTTCATCGCGCACGTCGGCAACTTCGGCTTCGGGTTCGTGCTCGACGTGGTTCTGACGATCATCGTGGTCGCCGGCGCCTGGTTCAACGCCCAGGGCAGGACCACGCCGATGAGCGCCAGGAGCAGTTCCCCGCCGGAGCCGCCGGCCAACTCCATCTAGAGCCGGGGGATGGCCACGCACGGCGCCGCGCGCCCGCAGCGCGGCGCCGCCCGCAGCGGGCGCTAGCCTCGTGGTCGCGTGTCGACGTTCAAATCCACATACCTGATCCACGGCGACGACCACGGCCGCATCGGTGAACGCCGGGCGCGACTGCGTGCGCTGGCCGAGCGCGACGGTGGGGCCGGGTGCCTCGAGGTGCTCGAGGGGGCTGACGCGACGGCGGCCGCAGCGGGCGCGCTACTCGGCGCGCTGACGTTGGCGATCGGGCGGCGCTTCATCATCGTCGACGGCGTCGAGCGTTGGAAGGAGGACGAGGTCACCACTCAGCTTGTGCCGCTGCTTGAGTCGATGCCGGACGACACCACGATCGCCTTTTTCGCGCGCGAGGAGGGCCGCGCCAAAGCGCCGGCTGCGCTGCACCGGGCGGTCATTCATGCTGGCGGTGACGTCGCGGCCGAGATGTCGGTCAAGGAGTGGGACCTGCCGGCGTGGGTGCTGGCCCAGGCGACCGCGGCCGGGTTGACGCTCGACCAGCATGGCGCGCGCACGCTCGTGGCGATCGTTGGCAGCCGCCAGGCGCGTCTCGCGCGCGAGATCGAGAAGCTCGCACTGGAATGCGGGCCTGGATCGCGCCTCGATGCCGACGGCGTGGCCGAGCGGGTCGGGCGCAGCGCAGAGCGTAAGGCGTGGACGCTCGCCGACGCCGTCGTGGCCCGCGACACGGCTGCCGCGACGCGCATCTACCTGGCGCTGCGCGCGCAGGGCGAGCGCGTCGAGTCGCTCACCTACTGGGTCACAAGACGGCTGCGCGAAGCGTTGGGCGTCGCCGCGCGCCTGGAGGCCGGGGCGCCGCCGAGCGCCGTGCGCGGCGATCTGCGCATGCCGCCCAAGGCGGCGTCTGCGTTCGTCGCCGACGTGGCGCGCACCGACGTCGGCTCGCTGCGGCGCGCGATTGCGGCGCTCGCCGACCTCGAACTGGAAACCCGCGGCGGCTCGGCGCTCGACGCCGACACGCTCGCGCTGCGCACCCTCGGCGCGATAACGGCCTAGCTGTCGGCGGGCGGGCGCACGACGCGCGCGGCGCGGGACTTCTTGCGGGCGCCGGTGTTGCGGTGCAACGCGCCGGTCTTGATCGCCTTGTCGATCGCAGAGACGAGCGTGCGGTGCTCGCTCGCGACCTTCTCCGTCTCGCCCTGCGCGACCGCAGCCTCGAGCCGGCGGAAGTAGGTCTTGATCGCCGAGGTGTGCCGGCGATTCTCGAGCCGCTCACGCTCGGCGCGGAGGATGCGCTTTTTCTGGGAGGCGATGTTGGCCATGGCGGATTCGCGGTGAGGACCGCGCGGCGCCGTACTATAGCGGCCTTGGCCGCTTCGACTCCCGTCGCAGAGCAGGGGCGGGGGACGCCCCCGGCAGGTCACGTCGCGCGCAACACAGCGATCTTCTCGATCGCCACCGGCATTTCGCGAATCGCGGGGCTGGCGCGGGAGATCATTGCCGCGCGCTTTTTCGGCACCGGCTCATGGTATTCCGCGTTCACGATCGCCTTCCAGGTGCCAAACCTGGTGAGCAACCTGTTCGCCAACGCCGCGCTGTCGGCGGCGTTCGTGCCGGTGTTCGCGGAGCTGCTGCAGGAGGGGCGCAAGAAGGAGGCGCTCCGGCTCGCCTCGACGGTCTTCTGGATCATGCTGATCGCGCTCGGAGCGATCACGGCCTTCTTCATCCTCGCCGCCCACGTGATCATGCCGGTCTTCATCCTGTCGGGCGGCGTGCCGACAGCGCTCACCGCCGGCCTCGCCCAGGTGCTGTTCCCGGTCGTCCTGCTGCTCGGGCTGAACGGGCTGCTCGTCGGGATCCTGCAGTCCTACGACCGGTTTTCGATCGCGGCGATCTCGCCACTGGTTTGGAACATCGTGATCATCGTGCTCGTCGTCGCGCTGCGTCCGCATTTCGGTCCCGCTAACAGCGGCAACCACGGGATCTATGCCTACGCGATCGCGATCCTCGCGGCGACGGTCGTGCAGATGCTGATGGCCGCCGCCGCGCTGCAGCAGATCGACTTCCGTCTGGGCTTTCGGATCGACTGGCACGACCCGCGCGTGCGTCAGGTGTTCCTGCTGATGGTTCCGGTGACGATCGGCCTGGGGATCACGAACCTCGACGGCCTCATCAATTCGGTCTTCGGGACGCTCGTAAACAAGCAGGCCCCGAGCGCGATCAACTACGCGTTCCGCGTCTACATGCTTCCGCAGGGCATGTTCAGCGTCGCTGTCGCGACCGTGCTGTTCCCAACGCTGAGCCGGCAGGCGGCGCGCCGCGACGCCCGGGGCATGCGCCGTGCGGTGGCGATCGGCATGCGCCAGATCAACCTCCTGCTGATCCCCGCGTCGGCGTTCCTGATGGTGCTCGCGACGCCGGTGGTGCGCCTGCTCTACCAGCGCGGTCAGTTCACGCCGACATCGACCCACCTCACCTCGATCGCTCTGTTCTGGTTCGCCTTCAGCCTCCCGTTCGGTGGTCTCAACCTGCTGCTGACGCGCACCTTCTTCGCACTCAAGCGTCCCTGGATCCCGACCGGGCTGGCGGCGATGAACATCGCCGTGGACATCGTCGTCTCGGTCGCGCTGTACAAGCCGTTCGGCATCGCCGGCCTGGTGATCGGCACCTTCGTCGCCAACGCGCTGATGACGGTGCTGCAGCTGCGGCGGCTGCGCAGCGGCTTCGACGGCCGCCTCGAAGGACGCCAAACCACGATGATCACTGCGCGGATAGTGATCGCTTCGATCCTGCTTGCGGCCGCGTCCTGGATCGTCTGGTACGCGCTGGACCGCGCGCTCGGGCGGACGCTGCCGGCGCAGCTGGTCTCCGTCGGCGCCGCCGCCGCGGTCGGCGGGTTCATCTACCTGCGCGCGGTCCTGCGGATGGGCATCCCGGAGGCGCGGCAGGTTCACCGGCTCGTGCTTTCGCGATTCGGGCGCACGTAGCCACAAGCTAGGCTGCGTGTCGTGTCCGAACACAGCGCCCGGCGCCGCTGCGACGCGGTGATCTTCGACAACGACGGGCTGTTGCTCGACACCGAGGAGTCCTGGACGCGGGCTCAGGAGGCGCTGTTCGAGCGCCACGGCCTGCAGTTCACCGCCCAGCACAAGCGCGACATGCTCGGCTCCTCGCCGAAGGCCGCGGCGGCGGCGCACGAGCTGATACACGACGCGCCGGGGGAGGGGATGGCGCAGATCATGGAGTTGGCGATGATCGTGCTCGAGGAGCTGGCGCGCCACGC
>PMKB01000171.1 GCA_003157595.1 Solirubrobacterales bacterium | reverse complement strand
GAAGTTGCACACGGCGCTGGCGCAGATGCCTTCGAGCGAACGCCGCGAGGTCGAGCTAATCGCCGTCTCCGTGGACCCGAGCGGCGATACGCCCGCGTCGGTGGCCCAGTTCCTGGCAGCCCACGAGATGACCGGGAAGATGCAGTACCTGCTGGGGACCTCGGGTGTGCTGGCGCACGTGTGGACGCAGTGGGGAGTCGGCTCGCGGCGCGATTCGGGCAATCCGGAACTGGTCGCACATACCGCGCTGATCTACGGAATCACCGGCCGGGGCAAGATCAAGACGATCTACTCATCGAGCTTCGCACCGTCGGACATCGTGCGCGACGTGCCGAAGCTCGCCGCGGCCTGAGCCTCGCTCGGCGACGGGGAGCGGCGAGCGGCGGCAGGGCGCGGCTATAGAATCGAGATGTGCGTCTGGTCGCCCGCTGCGCCGGGCTCACATTGTCAACGAGTCGAGGGCACGTCCGCAATCACGCGCAGCCGCCGGCGGCGCACGGGCGTCTCGAGCAGCGGACGCGATGATCGCGAGCAGCTCCGACGGGCAGCGCGACGCCGAACGCGCCGCTGCCGCCCTCGCCGGTCGCCTGCCGGAGTCGCTCGGCGGCCTCGCACGCCTCGCCTTCAATTACCACTGGTCCTGGCAGCGCGATGGTGAGGAGCTGTTTCGGTGCATTGATCCGCAGCGCTGGGCGAGCGTCGCCGGGAACCCCGTTCACCTGTTGCAGGAGGCTTCATCGGAGTCGCTGGCGCGGGCCGCCGACGACGGCGNNGTTCTTCTGCGCCGAGTTCGGCGTGCATGGCTCGCTGCCGATCTACTCGGGAGGCCTGGGAGCGCTCGCCGGGGACTTCCTCAAACAGGCTTCCGACGACGCTCTGCCGCTCGTCGGGGTCGGCCTGCTCTACCGCCAGGGCTACTTCCGCCAGCGCGTCGACGCCCACGGCCTCCAGCACGAGTACTGGGTCGACACCGACCCGGACCGCCTTCCGGCGGCACTCGTCAGCGGCGCCGACGGTGCGCCGCTGACGGTGGCTGTGCCGATCGGCGGCGAGCGTGTGAGCGCCCAGATCTGGCGCGTCAACGTCGGCCGCGTCCCGCTCTACCTGTTGGACAGCGACAGGCCGGAGAACACGCGCGCGGCCCGCTGGATCACATCGCGTCTGTACGTCGGCACCGCCGAGCTTCGCCTGGCGCAGTACCTGCTGCTCGGCGTCGGTGGGGTGCGCGCGCTGGCGGCGATGGGCGTCGAGGTAAGCCGGCTTCACCTCAACGAGGGTCACGCCGCCTTCGCCGCGCTCGAGCTCGCCCGGGCGCAGCTTGCCGGCGGCGCCAGTCTCGAGCAGGCGCTGGAGGAGGTGCGGCCGCGTCTCGCATTCACCACGCACACCCCCGTGGAGGCGGGCAACGACTCCTACCCGATCGAGCAGGTGGCGACGGTGGCAGGCGGCTTGGCGGCAGAGGCCGGGATCGGTATCGACGCGCTCGCACAGCTCGGACGCTCGCACCCGGACGAGACCGCAGAGCTGTTCGGGATCACGCAGTTCGCGCTGAGAACGTCGTCGCGGGCAAACGCGGTGAGCCGCCGTCACGGCGCGGTCGCGCGGGCGATGTGGCAGGACCTCTGGCCGGAGCTGGCGCTCGAGCGAGTGCCGATCGGTTACGTCACCAACGGCGTGCATGTGCCGAGTTGGCTCGGCTTGCCGATGCACGAGATGCTTGACCGATACCTGCCCGACGGCTGGCTGGCGGTGGCCGGCCAGGCAGCCGTCTGGGATGCGGTCGAGCGGATCCCGGACGCGGAGCTGTGGGCGGCGCGCAATGCGCAGCGCGCCAGGCTCGTCGAGGCGGTCCGTGACCGGAGCGTCGCCGAGCGGCTCGGGCGCGGCGACGCGCTGGACTATTCGCGCGCAGCGGCGTCCGGCTTCGACCCCGGCGTCCTCACGGTCGGCTTCGCCCGGCGGCTCGCGACCTACAAGCGCCTGCGTCTGCTGGTCTCCGACCGCGATGCGGCTCGCGATCTGCTGCGCGGCGAGCACCCAATCCAGATCGTCCTCGCCGGAAAGGCGCACCCGCGCGACGACGACGCCAAGCACATGCTGGAGGAGCTGTTCGAGCTCAAGGTGCTCCCCGAGGTTGGCGAGCGCGTCGTCTTCCTCGACGACTACGACCTTGCCAGCGCAGCGCTGCTCGTTCAGGGCTGCGACCTGTGGGTGAACCTGCCGCGGCCGCCGCTCGAGGCGAGCGGCACGAGCGGCATGAAGTCCGCGATCAACGGCGGCCTGCAGCTCAGCGTGCTGGACGGCTGGTGGGCGGAGGCTCACCAGGATGGCAACGGCTGGGCGCTGTCGGGCGATGTCGATACCGACGTCGAGGCCCAGGACGCCCGCGACGGCGCCGAGCTGCAGCGGCTGCTACGTGAGCAGGTCGTACCGCTGTTCTATGACCGCGGCGCGGACGCGCTGCCTCACGGATGGCTCGAGATGACGCGTGCTTCGCTGCGCTCGCTGGCAGCTCAGTTCAGCGCCCAGCGAATGCTTTCGGACTATCGCGAGCGCATCTACGGCGCTTGAGCTGGCGGGGCGGGCGGGGCGTCTGTGCCGCCACCGGCGCGGCGCGCTCCAACGAACTACCCTTGCTGGCTCTCGCGAAGCTGGCCGCTGAGGTAGATCGGGGCCCTGCGAGGCGACCGGTCGGCGGTTGCTCGCTGCCTGTTCGGCAACCGTGAACATGCGGGCCACGCGATCTCGACGATCTCGAGCGACTCCTACTCGGTCGACGCATCGTCGACATGGACACGGCACCCATTGCGGATCGGCGATCGACTACGGGGGTGGGCCGCGAAACAAGCTGGTGGCGCGTGTCCGAAGCTGGCGACAACACGCCCCGACCCCGCCGCGACCCCGCGATCCCGACCGCCTGCGATGCGGACGACGCCCCTACCGATGCGGATGAGAGGACTCGAACCTCCACAGAGTTACCTCCACACGGACCTGAACCGTGCGCGTCTACCAATTCCGCCACATCCGCGGGCAGCGGGCGACGATATCGCACGAGCGGCCGCGAGCGGCGAACGGGGGCTCTGGTAGCCTCCGGCCCCGGTCCCGCGCCGCTATCGTCTAGGGGACTAGGACGCCGCCCTCTCACGGCGGAAACCCGGGTTCGAATCCCGGTAGCGGTACTCATCAAGGCCAGCAACGGCGGGCGATTCGGCCGAATCTGCCGGGTGCGCCACAGTCTGCGCCACAGTCGGACCGGCGAGATACGCCGTCAGGCGGTCTGCCGCGTCGCGCTCAGAGCCGGGGATTACGTGGCCGTAACGGTTCAGGGTGGTCCGAATATCGCTGTGCCCGGCCCACGTGCTGACCTGCTTGAGATCGAGACCCGACGCGATGAAGAACGACACGGCGCAATGTCTCGCCTCGTGCAGCGTGATCGGCTCAACACCGACGGCGCTCCACGCCTTCACAGCCCGCGAGCGCACCGTTGAGGGGAAGAACGGTTCATTCGCCGTGCGCCCGAAGACCAGGTCGTTGCCGTCGCGGCGGCTGCGCCGCTTCAGCTCGCGCACCTCGCGGTGTACCGGGAACGCCATCGGGACGGCACGAACGCCAGCGGCCGACTTCGCCGCGATCTCGCCGGCATAGAGGTCCCAGCCCCGCTCAACGCGGATCACGCCACCATCGAAGTCGACGTCGACCCAGCGCAGCCCGAGCAGCTCGCCGCGGCGCAGGCCGGCGAACATCGCGACAGTCCAGAGTGCCCGCTCGTCGTCTGGGAGGACTTCAAGTAGCTTGCGCGCGTTCTCTGGCGACTCGATCCGGTCTCGCTGTCCGCGGACCGCGGGCAGTTCCAAGCCGCGCGTCGGGTCGATCAGGACCTCGTCGCGCAAGACCGCGCGGCGGAATAGGACGCGCACCGGGTCGAGCACGTTATGGATCGTCGACGGCGCCAGCCCGCGCCGGCGCAGTGCCTCGACGAGGTCCTGAACGTCCGCTCGGCGCACCTCGTCAAGCCGGCACCTACCAAGTGTGGGAAGAACGTAGGCGCGCAGCGTTTGCGCATAGCTGCGTGCGGCCGATGGCTTGTACGGCTTGCCGGAGCGGTCGAGGATAGACCCGTCATCCATGCCGGCAATCAGCGCCTCGGCAGCCTCCAGCACCGTGGTGCGCACCGGACGCTGTAACGTGCCGCGACGCGCTTGGCCCTGGGTGTCCGCCCGCCACAGCCGTGCCTCTGTAATCGTTCGGGCCGTGCGCCACATCTGCCGCCCCGAGGCAGCGTCGAACGCCTGCGCCTGGTACTCGGCCGGCAGTTACACCCGGCGCCAGCACGGGAGGCGGAGGAACGCTGATGCCGCACCCGGATTCCGGTCCGATCAGCCATGTGGGGAGCAAGGCTACTCATCGACGGGGTAGTGTTGGCTCGGCCTGCTCGGCTGCCCAGCGTTCCAGTTCGCAGAGAGGGATCAGGCGGAGGCGTCCACGTCGGATCAGGCGCACGTCGGGCTGCACATGCCGCTCGAACGAGTCGATGCTGATCCCCAAACTGGCCGCAGCCTCCTCGCGGGAGAGCGCGACGCGTGGCACAGCTCCGACGAGCGGCGGCGTGCTCACCGCGCGTCCGGGTGCGGCGACCGGTAGACCGGCTGCCGATTCGTGTGCGCCCGCGTAGCGGGCGCCGGTGCCATGGGCGTGACCGGCGTAGCAAGAAGCTCGGTGTAGTAGGCGGGAATCATCTCATCAGCGCCAAATAAGCTAAATAGAGTTTAGTAGGTGTGGCTGGTCGGCGGCAAGCCTCTGAGCGCGACGACCGACAGCCCCGGCGCTGGCGAATCCACGCGGGAGCGGCAACGACCGACTCCCCGCAGTCGCCTCGGTCCGCCCGACCATTAGGGCCCTCCCTCAAGTCCCCACTGGCTGACGCAGCGACCGTCGCGTGTCAAAACCAGCACGTCGGTAGGAAAAGCAGTGCGCACCGTTTGTATAGCGAAGGCGCTCTCGCCGTCACGCAATCCGGGCCAGCCTCGTATCGGCACGCGGTAGCGTCGGAAGGCTCCCGCGTCGCAAAAGCCGGCATTCTCAAACTCGCGTCCGCGGAAGTGAGTGGTCCCTGGTGTAAGGATGATGTCGCGCACGATCGCGACGCCGATAACCGCCACCGCGCACACAGCAACAACCGTCGCCACACGCCGCATCACGAGCGAGTCTTGCACGCACCAACGGGTCAATGGCCGCGACCGGCCAGTGGTCGCTCTGCGCGACGTGCGACAGCGCGCCGGCCGAGCGAGACTCTGCGTGAGCCGGCATCGAAATCCCGCGGCGAGACGGGTGATCGCGACATCGACGCCGCTGGGGTGACCGTCAAGCCCGTTGGCGGGTCCAGGCGGCGAGGTGGAGACGGCGAGGTGGAGAGTCTGTTTCGCGGGAGTACGATTGCGGCTGTGCAGCGGTCGAACGAGTTGGCTGTGCTCTCGCGCGAGCACCACGTCGCGCTTGAGCTGGCCCTTCGCTTGCAGCGCGCGAGCGATGTCGATGCAGAGACCGTCAGGCAGGCGACGCTGGACTTCTGGCGAGAGGAGGGCCGCTTGCACTTCCGCCTCGAGGAGGAGGTACTCCTTCCCGCCTTCGCGCGTCACGCTGGTGCTGACGATGCGGATGTTGTGCGCGTGCTCGTCGAGCACGTCGACATTCGGCGGCGGATCGGCGATCTCGAGACCGATGCGCGCGTTGACTCTGCGGCTCTCAACGCTCTCGGCGAGCAGCTGAGGGATCACGTGCGCCACGAGGAGCGGACGTTGTTCGGGCGCATCGAGGCGACGCTGGATCCCGACGAGCTTGGTGCGGTTGGGATCGCCCTGCACGCGGCGGGCGGGACCCATCAGCCGCCGCGTGCCTGAGCGCGCTCGCCAGCCTCGCTGCCGAGGAGCTGTTCGGCCCGCATCGCGGTAACTGATCGGCTCGAAACCACCGACGACACGGCTGTCGCTCGGCGCGAAACGCAGCACTCGACTCGGTCGCTCGGATCTGAGGCGAATGTGAGCGTCACTCGGCGGTCAGCCCGAGTCGCCCCTCGCAGGCGCAAGCCGGCGCCGGAGTCTCTCGAGATCGGAGGCGCTTAGCCCATGCGCGCAGAGCCAGGTCACGGATCCGCCGAGGTGCTCATCGACGAGCCCGAGGAAGCGCTGCATCGTTCCCGGGAGCGGCGCGTGCTTCTGTGGGTCGTGGCCCTCAAGCTCCGCACGGTATGTCGGCGATCTGACGAGGCGCGCCACGATCGCGTCGATGCGCTCCGCGGTCGCAAGGTAGTCGCCGACGATCGTCTCTCGATCCACGCCGGCCGCGTCGAGCGCTATTGCGACCACCACTCCGGTGCGGTCCTTGCCGGCAGCGCAGTGCACCAAGACCGCGCCGTCGGCGCGGGCGATCGCGCGCACCGAGCCGACGACAGAGTCTGGCCGGCGACGTACATAGCTCATGTACGCGCGGACGACGGGCGACTCGCTTGGCAGTTCGTCCTCGTCGGCCGATCCCCACGGCTTGACCGTGTCGGCGTCGAGGTCGGTGTTCCCCCCGGAGTCCGGGTACAGCGAGCGGTGCTCGATACGCACCGCGCGCTCGGCCGTCATAGGGCCGGGCCCCTCGAGCTCGACCTCTCGGTCGGTTCGCAGATCGAGCACCACTTCGAGCGCCTCCTGCTCGATGAGCAGGCGAACGTCCTGCGCGCTCAGCGACTGCAGGTTGTCAGCTCGCAGCAGCACGCCCGGCACGACAGCACGCGCGTTCACCGCGCCGGCGAGAGCGATCCAGCGAGGAGAACCAGTCCCGACGCTCACCCCCGGATCGTCGCAGGCCACGCGCGGACACCTGCCCCGACCAGCGACCGGTAAACCAAGCCGCTCCAAACTGCTTCGCTTTCGCCACCAGTTGGCGACCGAGTCGAGTGCTGAGTATCGCGCCATGCGACAACGAATGCCGCACCGCGCCGCGCGCCGCGTAACCGCCGCAAGTCGACTACTAACCTGTGGCTTGCGCGGCGCGACCAGCTGGCACTAGGCTGCACGACGATGAACTTGATCGCTCCCCTACGTCGCGTGGCTCGACGGAGGGGCTTCGTTACAGCTCTCGTCACAGTGATCGTCGCCGCGAGTGCGTGCGCCGCAGCTGCTCGGGGCAGCACCACCACACACGAGTGCAACATCGCGGGCCCTGCCACGAGGCTAACCGTCACGGCTGGCAACGCGACCACATGCATGTTCGCGGGCGAGACGTTCCGTGCTGTGCTCGCCAGCTACCGCGTGCACGGCTTGCACTTCGACGAAACGCTGCGCGTCTCCGGCCAAACGATCCTCGTGTCGTGGATCGGAACCAAGGTCAGCTGTATAAGCCGGCACGGCGCATACGTGTCGTTCTCGGTCGCCGAGATGAACCGGCAAATTCGGCTCGGCTAGTTCGGGTTCGCAGGATCTTGGGCGTGTCGGATCTCGCGCAGAACGACAACGCCTACTGCTCGAGCGCGCGGGCGATCTCTGCGACCACGTCGGCGATTGCCTCGGAACGCAGCTCGCCTGTCATGCCCCTCGCGAGACATTCAAACGTCGAGTCGTGCATCGTCACGACGTAGTGGGTCACGTCGGACCAAACCGGGGGCGGCGGCCTATCGGGCCGGGTGCCGCGGTCCTGCATCTGTGCCTTCCACGTCGAGTCCTCGATCCGGTACACGCCGTAGAAGCCGGCGGCTCCATAGCGGATGGCTGCCAAGCGCCTCGTCGTTCGGTACGCCATGAAAGACCGCGACCGCCGACGAGAAGCGCAACACAGCGACGCCTCCGCCTGTGCTTTCCGCTGCGTGGTAGACCAGGACGGCGCTGCGGTCTGTCGCAAACACATGCGGTTCGGTCGGTCCCGCAGACGGCGCTGGCACGCCCTCGACCTCGATGGCGCGATCGCCGCCGGTACGTACACAGCGTAGCCCCGCGCCGCTGCCTTCGCCGTGAAAGCAGTAGCGCACCCGCCGACGGGCCGTCCGCGACGTCCGCTCCCGCTCCCGCCCGAGGCTGTCGGGTTTAGTGTTGCTGTCCGGCGCGTTTAAGACGATCCCGGGATGAGCCAGAACTTCTTGACGTGTGATCGCGGGCAGGTGTTGTTGATGCCGCCGTCGCTGGCGGATTGGGTTGATGAGGACCA
>PMKB01000003.1 GCA_003157595.1 Solirubrobacterales bacterium | reverse complement strand
GGCGCTGCGACGCAGCTTCCACGAGGCGCGCTGCGCGCTCGAGGTCGGCGCGCTGGCGAACGGATCGACGCCCGCCGTCGCCTCCTCCGATGACCTGGGCGCCTACCGGCTGCTGCTCTCGCTGCAGGAGGACGACGGACTGCGCCAGTACTGCGACGACGTGCTCGGCCCGATCGAGCGCTCGCGCACGGGCCACGGCGACGAGCTGCTGCGCTCGCTGGAGGCCTTTCTCGAGCACAACGGAAGCTGGGAGGCGGCGGCCCGCGCGCTGTTCTGCCACCGCCACACGCTGCGCTACCGCATGTCGCGGATCGAGGAGCTGACCGGCAGACGGCTCGATCGCGTGGAGAATCGGATCGAGTTCTGGCTGGCGCTGCGCGGGCGCGAGCTGCTTGGCGGCGCCAGGTGAGCGCGAACGGCCGGGGACGGCGCCTCAGATCACTTCAACCGCGGCATCGAAATCGAGGAGGAAGGTCGTGAAGGTCGGGATTCCCAGTGAAACGAAGGCGAACGAGTACCGCGTGTCGATGGCGCCGGCCGGCGTGCGCGAGCTGACCGAGCGCGGGCACGAGGCGGTGGTGCAGCAGGGCGCCGGCAGCGCCAGCGGCTTCAGCGATGCGGACTACGCCGCCCAGGGCGCGAGCATCGCACCAGACGCAGACGCCGTGTTCGCCGCCTCCGAGATGATCGTCAAGGTCAAGGAGCCGCTCGCTCCCGAGGTCGCACGCCTGCGTCCCGGCCAGATCCTGTTCACCTATCTGCATCTCGCACCCGCCCCCGAGCTTACGCGCGCGCTCTGCGACTGCGGCGCCACGTGCATCGCCTATGAGACCGTCGAGGACCGCCTCGGGCGGCTGCCGCTGCTCGCTCCGATGTCGGAGATCGCCGGGCGGCTCGCGACGCAGGCGGGAGCGTTCATGCTGACCAAGCCGCTGCGCGGCCGCGGCGTGCTGCTCGGCGGTGTGCCCGGCGTAGCCGCGGCGAACGTGATGATCATCGGTGGCGGCAGCGTGGGCTCCAGCGCCGCCGCGGTGGCGATCGGGATGGGCGCCGACGTGTTCATCTTCGACGTTTCGGTCGATCGCCTGCGCGAGCTCGAGGCGATGTTCGGCGGGCGCTGCTCGACCGTCTACTCCTCGACGCTGGCGATCGAGGAGATGCTCCCGCGCACGGACCTGGTGATCGGCGCTGTGCTCGTCGTCGGGGATCGCGCGCCGTTCGTGATTCGCGAGCGCCAGCTGGCGCTGATGCGGCCTGGCGCCGTGATGGTCGACGTCGCCATCGACCAGGGGGGCTGCTTCGAGACCTCGCGGCCGACGACCCACCACGACCCGACCTTCGAGGTCGAAGGCATCGTCCACTACTGCGTGACCAACATGCCGGGCGCCGTGGCCCGTACCTCGACCTTCGCCCTGAACAACGCCACGCTGCCCTTCACCCTGGCGCTCGCCGACAAGGGCTGGCGCAAGGCACTGGCGGACGATTGCCATCTGCGCGACGGGCTGAACGTGTGCTGCGGTCACGTGACCTACGCGGCGGTCGCCGCAGCCCACGGCCTCGTTCACGTCGCCCCGGAAGGGATCCTGGGGATCTAGTGTCCCGGGCCGGAGACGGCGAAACGCGCCGCGAAGAGATGCGGAACACGCCTCGAACCTGCGGCCTCGCCCCTGGAAAACCGCGGCGCTACAGGACGCCCAGCACGACCCGCGCGATCTCCGGATCGACTTCCTCGGTGAACAACTCGGCCAGTCTGTCGGCGGCTCGCTGCGCCAGCGGGGTTCCCCAGGTAAACCGCGAATTGGCCGACTGCAGGTCGTACGTGTCGATCTTCGACTGGCTGAACCGGGCCCGGTGGCGCTCGCAGCAGTTGGAGGTGAGGTCGCCCTCGCCTTCGATGCCGTGACCGGTGATGTAGTGCTTCCCGACCCTGGCCACGACTTCAACGGGGCCGGTGCCGTTGGCGTAGAAGCCGACGACCTCCACGGCGTCGCGGCCCAGCCATGTGGCGAGCGCGTCTACCAGCACCGCCGACGCCTTGGCTTCCTGCCATCCGTCGCCCCGGACTATCTGGGCGATGGTACGACCGATGTTGGCCGCTTCTTCGGATACCAGTACTGCCATGACTTCGCGGTTAAGCGAAACAACCGCCTGGCTCTGGCCTTTGGCGGCTGATCCGTTGTCGCGCTGACGCTCTAACTGGTCCACGAATTCACTCTAGTTCTAGCCGTGTGCGAGTTTCACCTTAGACGAGCCTGTCAGTCCGTCAAGTGCAGCCTTCCGGCCCAACCCGACGGTACTTTTGGTTCCTGTCGGTGGGCCTTCCGCCAGCCGGAGGTGACGCCGAAGTTCACCCCCGCCGCGTGGACGGACCGCCGTTCCCCGCCAACTACCCTGGATCGGGCGCCGTGTCACACGGACCCAGAGTCAATTCTAGCGTGCGGCGGTCCGTGTGGCCGCTGCAAATGCGTCGGCGACTACGAGTTGGGCTTCGCCGATGATCAGCGCTAGGTGGTCCTCACCCAGGAAGCTCTCGGCGTAGACCTTG
>PMKB01000356.1 GCA_003157595.1 Solirubrobacterales bacterium | reverse complement strand
CACCGCCTCGCTCGGCTTCGAGGTTAAGGGCGTCGATCACAATATCTCCACGATTGAGACCGAGGCGTTCAAGGCCATGATCGAGACTGCGGTGAAACAGTTCCCGAACTTCAAGGTGGCTGCCACGACGCTACGCCGCGTCATCACCGCGACGAAGAACGACTGGAGCGCGATCCTCTGGCACGACGGGAAATTCCACGAAAGCCGCAAATATCCAGAACTCGAAATACTCGATCGCGTGGGCGGCGGCGACAGCTTCGCGTCGGGCCTGATCTACGGGCTCATGGAGCTCGGCGACCTGCGCCTCGCGACGGAGTACGGCGCGGCGCACGGCGCGCTCGCGATGACGACGCCGGGCGATACCTCGACCGCGACGCTTGCAGAGGTGCAGGCGCTGGCTGCCGGCGCCGGCGCCCGCGTAAAGCGCTAGGCCACAGCCATCGGAAGCGGCGCCGGGTGGCACGCCGGACCGATCGGCTCGAAGGACTTGTAGCCGAGCACGAACTCCCGGTGGCCCAGTGACTCGGAGGCGGTGAGCCGCCCCGCCGCGACCTCGGCCACCAGTCCGCAGATCTCCTCGGCGACGTCATCGAGCGTCCCCCGGCCGGTGAGGATCCGGCCGGCGTCGATGTCCATGTCCTCACTCAGGAGTGCGTAGGTGTCCGGGTTCGCGCAGACCTTGATGACGGGGGCGATCGCCGACCCGACGACCGATCCGCGTCCGGTCGTGAAAAGGATCGCGTGCGCCCCGCAGCTGATCAACTCGGCTATCTCGACGCTGTCGTTGATGTTCGGGAAGCCCCAGCGGGGATCCCCGTCGGGCACGACATCGAGCAGGTAGAGGCCGCTGCGAGCGGGGATGTCGCCGGGCTTGATCAGCCCGTGCACCGGCCCGCGCCCACTCTTGCTGTAGGCGCCAAGCGACTTCTCCTCGATCGTCGTCAACCCGCCGGCTGCGTTGCCGGTGGCGAAGCTTGGGTAGCCCATCGCGACGCTGTAGCGCTCCGCCTTGGCGACCGACTCGCGCAGCTCCACGGCGAGCGCAGGCGTTGTCGCGCGCGCTGCGAGGTCCTCCTCGCAGCCCACCATCTCCAGCGTCTCTTCGAAGATGCACGTCCCGCCGGCCCCGACGAGCGTGTCGAAGGCGCGGCCCACCGCAGGATTCGCGGTCAGTCCGCTCGTGCCGTCACTCCCGCCGCAGATCGTCCCGATCGTCAGCTCGTCGATTGACATCGTGACGCGGTCGGCGTCGGCGAGCGCAGCGATCTGCGTCTCGACCCAGGCCCGTCCTGCGGCGACGGTACTGCGCGTGCCCCCGCGCTCCTGGATGACCAGCGTCTGTACCGGTCGGCCGCTTTCAGCGACGAGTGTCTGCAGCTCCTCCCGAGGAAGCGACTCGCAGCCGAGCGACACGAGCAGCACGGCGCCGACGTTCGGATGCGTGCACAGGCGCGACAGCATGCGAAAGGCGTACCCGTTCGGATAGCAGCCCGGGAATCCGACGACATGAACGCCACGCTCGCCATAGGGAGCTGCGATCTCCCGCGCGACGTGATGCGCGCACTCGACCAGGTAGGCCACGGCGACGACGTTGCGAATCCCCTTTCGGCCGTCAGCGCGAGGGTAGGCGGGCCACTCAGTCGGCGCCGCGGTTGTCACCGTGTTCCTCCTCCACCTCGATCGGGATGTAGTCGCTACGGAGATTGTGCGAATGCACATGCTCGCCGGACTCGATTGCCCGCGTGGCTGTCCCGATCGGAACGCCGACCTTGATCACACGCTCCCCGGCTGCGATCGGCGCCGCTGCCAGCTTGTTGCCGATGTCGAGATGCGCCGACATCGTCCAGACCTCCCCGGCGGGGCCGGCGAAGGAATCGCCGACGTCGACGTGGCGCGCGAGGACGACCACGTTGTCCTGGGCCCCGAGGCGGACGTAGGGCGCCGGAGCGTCGCCGGCCGGCGCAGCGGTGGGGCTCTTCAGCGTTGACTCTTCGAGCTTTGCCATGGCACTCTCGTTTGCTCTATAGGACTCGGCGCTCGGCGAGCGCGCTTCGCGTCGAGCCAGTCGGCGAGCTGGGCCGTCGATACAGCTTGATCGATCTGTTCCCTCGCGTCGGACATGCGACATCTTGTATCAGACGCAGCTCGAGCTGGCAGGCGTGAGCGAGCGTCCCGGGGTCGTCGTCGCGGACGCCGGTTACCGGCACAAACGCCAGATTGAGGAGATCGTCGCCAACGGCACCCGCACCCCGCGGACTCAGACCTCAAAGAGAAACCACGTGTCAGCTGGACGGCTGACTCTTCGACCACATGCGCCGCGTGCTGAGACCGAGCACGGGCACGCGATCCACCAGCAACAGACCGCCGAGCCCGTGTTCGGACACACAAAACACAACCGCCGGATCGACCGCCTCCAACGCCGCGACCGCGCCGCCGCGCTCTACGAATGGCGACTGATCGCCGCCACCCACAGCCTCGCAAGCTCCACACCCACCAGATGGCAGCAGCCACCGGCTGACCTGCACGATCACACCCGGCCCGACAGCTACCGCTGCCCGCGCGCGTCGGCATCCGCGACACGCGACGACTTTCCCCGACAGCCTTGGGCGAGGCTGTCGGATAAACGCGTCGGCGAAAAGCTGGGCACGCTCGCTGCGACGGCCGTGCGAGCCAGTGCGAGCCGCGGGGTCGAGCAGAGCGCGTCACGCGCGAGTGTCGGCATTCTCGACCCCACCCTCAGAAGGGTTTGAGTGAGGCCGGCGCGGGTTTATGCGACAGCCTCACCCAAGTGCGAGCGCCGTGCGAGTGGCGTCGGAGAGGCGCAGCTCGGGGAACGCGAGGTCGAGCTTGATCGTGAAGCTCACGTGGTTGCGCGAGCCGGACTGGCGCGGGCTGCGGACGAGCCTTTGGACGGTGCCGCTGAGGTGAAGCCGTCCGTGGCGCAGCTCGCAGACGATCGTGCTCCTGGCGAGGGGGCAGTCAACCTTCTGCTTGGCCGGAGAGCTCCCGGAGTCCTTGGGTCCGTTCGCCGGCTCCTCCACGAAGCTCGTGGCGATCGTGCGTGAGTCGCCATTGAAATCGCGCCAGGTCCAGGTCGCGTCATAGGTCCCCGGCTTCAGGGGTCCTATCGGCGTGCCCGACCCGGTGTTGACGTCGTTGAGCTTGATCGCCGGCTTAGTGGCGTTCGCCGGTGTGATCGTCAGCGAAATGGGATATGCACTCGGGATGACCCTGTCGTGGAGCCCGAGGAAGGACGCCTGCGCCCGCGCGGTGAATCGCCCGTAGACCGTCTCGCCGTCGATCGGGGAGGTGCTCGATATGTCGGCGACCTCCGTCTCGGTGAGACCACCGCTGCGGTCGTCGGCCTGCACGATCGCCGCACCCGAGAGGCCCTCCGCCGACCCGCCCAGCGGGCAGATCCGGCCGGTCAGCGTTGCGCCGCTCTGGCCCGTCAGCCCGGCGACCGAACTGGCCGAGGACGGCATCGACGGAGGCGCTCCGTAGTAGAGGCCGGGCTGGCACATGCTGCCGGCGCCGAGCACCGTCTGCTCGCTGTCGATCACAGCTCGGAGGTGCGCCAGGTGCAGCGTAGTCAGCACCCTTCGTCCGTTGCTCAGCGTCAGGACGTCGCCGCCGGTCAGCGGCGGCGCGCCGCGGAACGGTCCGACCACAAGGATGCCTGCGTAGTCGGCACGGCCGGAGAGCGTGTCGGCGCCCCGTGCGCGGGTCACGCTGTACTTGGCGCCGGGCACCAGGCCCGAGCAAGCGGCCGCGCCGAACTGCAGGTCGGCCGCGCACGTGGGGAAGCCCGTCAGCCTCATGAGCGGCAGGACGTCCGCAAGCGGACTGCTGAACGTCGACTGCGCGCCGGGCTCGCCGAGTTTCACGGTGAGCTTGACGAGCGCGCCCGTCTCGTTGCCCTGCGGGTCAAGCGACGGCCCAACCCGCTGCGGCTGAGTGAACGCGCGGTTGTCAACCGAGCTCACAGTGACCGCTTCGCCGGCGGAGATCGGCCCGGTTGCGATCGTCGAGGTGTCGGTCTGCGTGTTGCAGGTGTCAGTCGCCGAGTAGTCGGTGCCGCCGACTACGAGCGTGAGCACGCCCGTCTGGAAGCACGGACCCAGCGTCACGAACCCGCCGCTGCGGTTGCTGACGTCGGCGCCGTTGTCGAGGTCGGACCAGCCGGTCCACCCCGCTTCCGCGAACGGATTGCCGCCGTTGCCGGTCGTGATGAAGTCCGGCAGCAGCGTCGTGCCCGAGTAGGTGACCGTGATGAGGTCGCGGTCGTCGCCGACGGCGAAGGGCGCTGCGGACAGCGACCACGCTCCGTCCGCGCCGGTGGTCGTGGAAGCCCGGACCACCTTGGTCGCGAGCGCGCTCAGCGGCGTGGTCGCGCCCGAGCTCGCGTGCCGACGCGAGCGATAGACAGCAACGGTGACCCGCACGCCGGCCGCGCTGGAGCCGATGTTGCCGCTCACCGTGCTGCTGAACTGCGTCAGGTTGATCTGGGGGAGCGGGAGCGGCGATGCGGTCTGGGTCGTTCGCTGCACGCAGCCCCCGTCGTCGTTGGACCACATCTCCTGAATCAGGTACTCGTGCGCGTCGATGAGCTGGTCGTAGGGCGAGCCGTTCGCGGCGTAGCCGAGCGGGTTCCCGATCTGCGGGCCAATCTCGCACTTGTCGCCCGCCTCGAAGCCGTTGGGGTCCATCCAGCCAGTGCCCTCGGGATCGGTGATCGCCTCAACGGTCTCGTGGGCGACGGTGTCGATCGTCGCCTCGGCGTCGGGATTACCCTCGGGATCGCCGCCCGGTCCAGACACGGCCTCGACGATCGGGTCGATGATCACACCGTAGATGGTCACGCCGCCGGCTCGGTCCATTGCCTCGTGATAGCCAGCGAAGCTGCTGGTGCCGCAGGAGCCGGCGGTGATGCATTCATCGACGTTGGGCGGCAGCAGCACGAACCAGAGATTGCCCAGGCCGCGCTCGTCCGCCGGCGCGACCGCGTCGATCTCAGCCTGCACTTGGCCGTCGGTCAGGCAGGTCGGCACGCCGCTGGGCGACGCGCAGCCGCCCGACGACGGATAGGCGTCGACGTCGTCGGTTGAGTCGCTCGTCGCGTCGTAGGCGATCGAGTAGCTCCCAGGCACCGCGGTGGCGGCACCGGTCTGCTCCCCGTACTCGCGCAGGACCGAGAAGACGTTGCTCGTCGCGCCGCTCGCGGCGGTCGCGTCGGCCAGGAACTGTTTCACGAGCACCTCGTAGCCGGCGGTGAAGGAGTAGCCGGACGGCACCCAGAAGATCGTGTGGACGGTGACGCTCGCGGCCATGACCGCGCCGCCGTGGTAGTCGACGGCCGTCTGGGAACCCGTCGCGATGTCGGTGTTTGCGTAGGAGGGGAAGAGTCCGAGCGCCCCACCGACACGCGGCTGGAACGTCGTGCTCGCCAGCGCGTTGCCACTCCACAGCGCCAACGCCGCGAACGTCGCGGCCCCCAACCCGATAGCTCTGCGCATCATCCCTCCTCGGCTCATGCAGAAGTCCGATGGCCGCTCGCACGACTCCGTTGCGGCAGCTCCGCATGTCGGCGTCGTCCACGACCGCGGTCCAGGATACGGGCAGCGGTCGTCGAGCGCGAGTGGGGACGCGGGGCATCGACGCCCGCCGCGACTGCCTCAAATCCCGGACTCGGGTTCGTGGCGGCAACGGATGTGGGTTCGCCCGTCCGGCTCTGTAATGCGTGGCAAAGCAACAGCTTGGAGCGGCTGGTCGGTCGCACCCGGCCGTCAGCCGCTCGGATGAGCGTGGCCCCATCGCCCTGACGCTACGGCGCGCCGGGCGACCAGAGACCCAGTAGTCACATGAGCCGCTCCTCCGATACGGAAGAAGGAGAAAGCAATGCATCGCAACCTCACATCTCGCTCGCGGACACTGATCGCGGTACTTGCGACAGCGCTCGGCCTGCTGCTGGCGACCGCCGCGCTTGCCGCCCTCCCCTTGGCCGGCAAGACGTACTCGGGCCATACCGCGGCGCCGGCGGTCAACGGCTTCCGCGGCCCGGTCACCTTCACGGTTTCGGGCGACGGCAGCAGTCTGCTGCTGTTCCAGTACGGCAACATCGGGTGCATCCCCGGCGGCACGATCACCGGCAACCCATATGCCATCACGTCCGGGATCATCAAGGTCGGAACGATCCCGGTTTCCGCCACGGGCCACTTCTCGGTCACGGGCGTCAAGTTCACGTACGCGAACACCAAGGCGGGGACAAAGACCGTCACCACGACCGCGGTCGCGGGCAAGTTCAAGACCGCGAAGACCGCCACCGGCACGTTCACGTTCACGCAGCACCTGACCGGGGTTGGCGGCTTCAGCAAGAGCTGCGGTCCCCTCACAATGAAGTTCACCGCCAAGACGAATAGCCAATGAGGCGACCGACGCGGCGGTGGCCGGGAAAGTCAACGAGACGAATAGCTCGACGGCTCGCTCTGACGGGCGAAAGCAGCAGCGCGGCACGCTCTGGCGGCGCTGCTGCTCGTGCACTGAGAAAGCAGTAGCGCATCGGCCGCCACGTCGGCGGCAGGATCCGCTCCCGCCCCCGCTCCCGGCGCGATGCGAGCGTGACTGTGTGATTGAGTTCGCGCAACGCGGTCACGCGCACCGCCTCGTCACGCGTGACTCCGCCTCGAGCCGTATGCGATCAGGTTGCCGGTACCGTTCGATGCCGCATGACGGTGTCACCGATCGTTGGTGGCCAGGGTTCGCCGCCCGGCCCTTGCAGGCCTGCCCAGCGCGCCCGAGAGGATTCGAACCTCTGACGTTCGGTTCCGTAGAGCGTGGCTCGCGCCCGTAAACGCTCGCGATTGCGCTGGCTCGCGACCAAGATGCGACCATGACTTCTAAAGACGCGGCACCTTCGGTTCAGATGTACGCACATGAGGAGTGCCATGCGCAGCACGATGTTGCGGCTGAGGCTCAAGACACACCGGCGCACGAGGCTCGGCCTGGCGGCGGCCGCGGC
>PMKB01000258.1 GCA_003157595.1 Solirubrobacterales bacterium | reverse complement strand
AGACTCAAGCGCACGAAGATGCGTAAGGCGGGGCGCTGCCGCCGTGGTTGTCGAGCTCATTGGTGCCTCAGACGTGGATGCCGCACTCGGTCTTGTCGCTACCGGCCCAGCGCCCTGCGCGCCCGGACCCAGGAAGGGTACAGGGGACGCAGCCGATCGACTCGTAACCGCGGTCGTGCAACGGGTTGTAGGGGACGTCGTTGGCGGCGATGTATTCCCAGACGGCCTTGGCGTCCCAGTCAGCGAGCGGGTTGGCCTTCCAGATCCCACGGCGGGCGTCAAATGCGAGCTTGGGCGCGTCCGAGCGGGTCGGTGCCTGCTCGCGGCGAAGCCCCGTGATCCAGCCGTCAAGGTCTTCCAGCGCGAGGTCGAGCGCCGCCACTTTGCGCTCGGAGCAGCAGGCGCCCACCTCCCACCCGGCGTCCGTGGGGCGCTGCGCGTCGAAGATCTCGACCGCCACGCCGTAGCGGCGCTCGAGTTCCTGCCACGCCTGGTAGGTCTCCGGGAAGAGCACTCCGGTGTCGATCGTAAAGACCCGTGCGGAAGGCTCCAGCCGCAGCAGCATGTCGATCAGCACCGCCTCTTCCTTTTGGAAGGAACAGGCCATGGCGAGTCGCGGGTGATGGCGCTCGAGCATGTGGCCGAGCACCTCCTGCGCGCTCGCGCGCTCAAGGTCGGGCACCACGGGCTGCGTTGCTAGACCGCGCATTCGCCCTCCCCTCGGACGACCGCGAACGGCTCGCTGCGATTCCAGTCGATGAAGTGGTTCATCGTCTCGAGTGAGAAGTCCGGCGGCAGGGCGAGGTCGGCGACCAGCTGCTCGAAGCTGGCGGTGCCGATCCGCGCCACGAAGGCGTTGAACTCCTCGCCATCGATGCGCTCGCGCTGGTAGTGCGCAAGCCAGCGCTCGACCGCCTCGGGAATCCGCTTGGCGGGCAGGCGCGACTTCAGCCGCTGTCCCATCGCGACCGAGCCACCCGCGAAGTTGCCGGCGAGGTGGGGGATGTAGGCCGGGATCGTGCGCTTGCCGAGCTTGATCGACGCGCCGGTGAAGCCGATGTTCGCGATGTGATGCTGGCCGCAGCCGTTTGGGCAGCCGCTCATCTTGATGTTGATCGCGCGGGTCAGCGGATCTTCGATCGCCAGCGCATCGATGCGCTCCTGGATCGCCGCGCTCAGTCCCATCGAGCTGGTGATGCCGAGTTTGCAGCTGTCGGTCCCGGGACAGCTGACGATGTCGGCGATCGTCCGCGGTCCGGCGCCCGCAAGGTCAAGCGCGCGCAGCGCGAGCCAAACCTCGTAGAGCGATTCAGGCCGCACCCAGCGCAGCACCAGGTTCTGCTGCACCGTGGTGCGGGCGTAGTCGCCCGAATGCTCGCGCATGATCGCCGCCAGGCCACGGAACTGCTCCGGCGTCAGGTCGCCGCGCACGACCTTCACCTCCAGCGTGACGAAGCCCGCCTGACGCTGGGGGCGCGTGTTGGCGGCCACGAAGCGGTCAAACTCGCTTCGGTCGCTCTCCGCCGGGGTGCTGCCGTCGTGTGCAGCCGGGGCGCCGGCCTGCTCGTCGTAGATGAACAGCAGCGGCGCCGGGTCGAAGTCGCGCTCGGCGACCCAGTCGCCGCGCAGCTCCTCCTCGACCAGATCGCGAAAGGCGTCGATCCCGATGCGGTCGATGAGCACCTTGATCCGCGCTCGCGCCCGGTTGGCGCGCAGCTCCTCCTGGCGATTGAAGATCCGCAGCACCGCCTCGGTCACCTTCAGGTACTCGCCGTCGTCGGCGCCAACGAACTCGTAGAGCGTCGGCGCGACACGCGGCATGATCGAGGTGCCACCTCCCACGCGCATCTCGAAGCCACGCCGGCCGTTCTTGATTCGCGGGATGAAGCCGCCGTCGTGGATGCCGGTGATCGCGATGTCGTCGTCGGTCGCGCTGAAGGCCGTCTTGAACTTCCGCGGCATCAGCTGGCAGACCTCGTTGCGCACGAAGTAGCGCACGTAGGCCCCGACGTAGGGCGTGGGGTCGAACAGCTCGTTCTCGCAGACCCCGGCCCACGGGTCGCCGGTTACGTTGCGGATCGTGTTGCCGCAGCCCTCGCGCGATGACAGGCCGGTGAGCGAGATCTCGCGGATCAGCTTCGCGGCGTCGGGCAGCGGAACGTGGTGCAGCTGCACGTTCTGGCGCGTCGTGATGTGGCCCTTGCGCAGTGGGACGTAGCGCTCGACGACGCCGGCGAACGCGTCGAGCTGATCTGGGTTGATCCCGCCAAAGGGCAGCTTGACCCGGATCATCTGGCGCTCGACTTGGCGCTGTCCATAGACGCCTTGCTTGAGGCGAAAGCCGATGAACCGCTCCTCGGGAACGTCGCCGGCGAGGAACGCGCCGGCCTCCGTGTCGAAGTCGTCGAACTCGCGTTCGATGATCGGGATCACATGTCCGGGGACGTTCTCGTAGACCTCGGGATCGGCGAGCGAGCCACGCGCGCCATTTGAGCCATGCGCCATCCAACAACCTCTTCCGCTAGTGGAGGAGCAAATACTAGCGAAAGTCGGGTGCTTTTCTAGGGTTTAGTTGGATGCGTGCGGACGCGGTCGCGCCAGGGGGTCCCAATCGTCCGACGCGGCTGGCCTCCCGGGAGCTCTGCCGACCGCCTCCGCGCGCGCCGCGTGCAGCCATCCGCCGGCGGCCTGCTGCGGCGATCGCGCGCTCGCCGCGGTGTCGCGCTCGAAGCACTCGATCGCCGCAACGATCGCCGCGGCCTCCTGTGGAGTGGGGGCCGGCGTGATCAGCGGCGACGGTGGCACGGCGTTCGAGGCGCCGAAGTTCGGCGCCTGCGGTCGCAGGGTGCGAGCGTTCACGACGCCGAAGTCTAGAGCGGGATGTTGCCGTGCTTACGCCTGGGCCCCGCCTCGTGCTTGGTGGCCAGCAGGTGCAGGGCGGTGATCAGCCGCGGGCGGGTCTCGTGGGGCTCGATGACGTCGTCGATGTAGCCGCGCTCGGCCGCCGCGTAGGGGTTCTCGAAGCGCGCCGTGTAGTCCTCCATCAAGCGGGCGCGCAGCTGCTCGGGCGCCTCACTCGCCGCCAGCTCACGCTTGTAGATGATGTTCACCGCGCCCTCCGGCCCCATCACGGCTATCTCCGCGGTCGGCCACGCGAAGTTGAAGTCGGCGCGCAGGTGCTTGGAGGACATCACGTCGTAGGCCCCACCGTAGGCCTTGCGCGTGATCACCGTGATCTTCGGCACGGTCGCCTCGGCGTAGGCGTAAAGCAGCTTCGCGCCGTGGCGGATGATCCCGCCCCACTCCTGCGCCGTGCCGGGGAGGAAGCCCGGCACATCGACGAAGGTGATGAGCGGGATGTTGAACGCATCGCAGGTGCGCACGAAGCGGGCCGCCTTCGCCGACGCGTCGATGTCGAGCACGCCGGCGAGCGCCGCCGGCTGGTTGCCGACGACGCCGACCGAGACGCCGTCGAGGCGCGCGAACCCGCAGACGATGTTGGGCGCGTGATGCTCATGCACCTCGAGGAACCCGCCGTCGTCGACGATGCGCTGGATCACCGTGCGCATGTCGTACGGCTTGTTCGGGCTGTCGGGCACAACCGCGTCGAGCTCCGGATCCATCCGCTGGCGGTCGTCGGTCGCGGCCAGCACCGGCGCGGACTCGAGGTTGTTCTGCGGCAGAAACGAGAGCAGGTAGCGCGCCTCTTCGAGGCAGTGCTCCTCGTCCTCGGTCGCGAAATGAGCGACGCCCGACTTGGTGTTGTGGGTCATCGCACCGCCGAGCTCCTCGAATCCGACGTCCTCGCCGGTGACGGTCCTGATCACGTCGGGGCCGGTGATGAACATATGCGAGGTCTCCCTGACCATCAGGATGAAGTCGGTGATCGCCGGGGAGTACACGGCGCCGCCCGCGCAGGGCCCCATGATCAGCGAGATCTGCGGGATCACGCCCGAGCAGCGCACGTTGCGATAGAAGAGCTCCGCGTAGGCGCCGAGCGAGACCACGCCCTCCTGGAT
>PMKB01000121.1 GCA_003157595.1 Solirubrobacterales bacterium | reverse complement strand
GCGAGCGGCAACGTCCACGCCCACACCGCCACGCGCGTCCCGCTCCAGGACGCCTTCGTCGCGCTGCACCATCACCTCACACTGGAGTCGAGCGAGCCGCTGCGACGCCCCAACAGCTCGCACGTGCTCGCCTCCCCGGCGTCGATGGCAGCCCGCTTCAGCGACCATCCACAGGCGGTGGCCGAGAGCCGCGCCCTGGCCGAGCAACTGGACTTCGACCTCACTGGCGATCTCGGCTACCGCTACCCAGGCGTCGAGGACCAGACCGCCCAGCGTCGCCTGGCGGAACTGTGTGGCGAGCGTCTGCGCGAGCGCTACGCGGGCATCGCGCTGCGCGAAGCCCGCGCCCGGCTCGAACAGGAGCTGGCGGTGATCGAGACGCTCTCGCTGGCCGGCTTCTTCCTGCTGCACTACGAGATCCTCGAGCTCTCGCGCGAGGTCGCGGCGGAGGTTCGCGGCGCCGGCTCGGCGCGCGCACTGCTGCCGCCGGGCCGCGGACGCGGCTCCTCGGTCTCCTCGATCGTCTGCTACCTGACCGGCCTGTCGCACATCGACCCACTCGCCGGCGGACTCGCGATGGGGCGCTTCCTGAATCCCGAGTTGACCTCGCTGCCGGACATCGACATCGACTTCCCACGCGATGTCCGAGAGGTCCTGATCCGCCGCGTCCACGAGCGCTATGGGCACGACCGCGCGGCGCTCGTCGCGACCTTTCCCAGCTTTCGCGCGCGCGGCGCGATCCGCGAGCTGGGTAAGGCGCTGGGCCTGCCGCCGGGCGAGATCGAGCGCGTCGCCCGCGGCGCGGATGGCTTCGGACACGCGGTCGAGCGCGACCTCGCGAGCGCGTTGGGGACGCGCGCGCACGGCAGTCGCTGGGTCTGGCTGGCACGCCTCGCGCAGCAGGCGCTTGGGCTGCCGCGCCACATCTCCCAGCATCCGGGCGGGATGATCGTCGCAACCCGGCCGCTGATCGACTGCTGCCCGGTGCTGCCAGCGGCGATGGAGGGTCGCCAGCTCGTGCAGTGGGACAAGGATTCCTGCGCCGACGCCGGCTTCCTGAAGATCGACCTGCTCGGGCTGGGGATGCTCTCGGCGGTCGAGCGCGCCGTCGAGTCGATCGCCCGCACGCGCGGTGAGCGGATCGACCTCTCGCGAATCCCCTTCGACGATCCCGCGACCTTCGCTGCGATCGCGGCGGCCGAGACGACCGGCGTCTTTCAGATCGAGAGCCGCGCGCAGATGCAGTCGCTGCGGCGAACCCGGCCGGAGAATCTCGCGGAGCTGGCGGTCCAGGTCGCGATCATCCGTCCGGGGCCGATCCAGGGCGGGGCTGTGAACCCCTACATCGAACGCCGCCAGCGACTGCGCGAGGACCCAACCTATGAGCCGCCCTGCCTGCACCCATCGCTGGTCGGCGTGCTGCGCGAGACACTCGGCACGATCATCTTCCAGGACCAGGTGCTCGAGGTCGCACAGGCCTTCGCCGGCTTCGGTCCCGGCGAAGCCAACGGGCTCCGGCGCGCGATGAGCCGCAAACGCGCAAGCGTCGCGATCGAGCGCTATCACCGCCGCTTCATCGAGGGCGCCGCCGCCCACGTTGGTGCGCCGGAGGCGCTCGCTCAACGGGTCTGGGAGATGGTCGCGGGCTTCGCCGGCTTCGGCTTCCCCAAGGCTCACAGCGCCGCCTTCGGCCTGCTCGCCTACCAGTCCACCTGGCTGCGCGTCCACTACGGCCCCGAGTTCCTGTGCGCGCTGCTCAACGAGCAGCCGATGGGCTTCTATCCACCTGACAGCCTCGCCCATGAGGCCCAGCGGCGCGGGATCACGCTGAGCCCCGTCGACATCAACGCCTCGCTCGCCGAATGCTCGGTGCAGTCCGACGGGGTCGTGCAAATCGGGCTCGGCTACGTACGCGGGGTGCACGCCCAGGAGGTCGCGGCGCTCGTGCGCGCGCGCGAGGAGGGCGGGCCGTTTGTCAGCGTCGCCGAGCTGGCCGCACGCGTTCCCGCGGCGCGCCTCTCGCTCGAGCATCTGGCCTGGTCGGGAGCCTGCGACGTGCTGGCCGGCGAGCGCCGGCGCGCGCTCTGGGACCTGGGTGTCGCGACCCCGGGCCGCCGCGTTCCCGGCGGCACCCAGCTCGCGTTCGCACTCGACCCCGGGACGGTCCCCCAACTACGCGAGCTCGGTCGCTGGGAAGCGCTGCTCGCCGACTACGCAACCAGCGGGGTCACGTTGAACGACCACGCGCTGGCGATCCTGCGCCCCCGCCTGCAGGGCGTTACCACCAGCGCGCAGCTGTCAGGTATCCGTCACGGCACCCAGGTCACGGTCGCCGGACTGGTTGTCGCCCGCCAGCGCCCGGAGACGGCCGGCGGAGTCGTCTTCATGCTGCTGGAGGACGAGCACGGCCCGGTAAACCTGATCGTCCCCCCCGCCATCTACGAGCGCCGGCGCCACATGGTTCGCGCCGAGCCGCTGATCCTCGCCCGCGGCCGTCTCGAACGACCGCCGGCCGGCGGCGGCACGGTCAACGTGCTCGTGCGCGACCTGCGCACGCTCGACCAGGAGCTGGCCACAGTCGCGGCGGCACCAATCGCCCGCCTGCCGGCACGCGAGGTCGACTCCCCCGCGCAGCCCGCCGAGCAGCGGGCCGCAGCGGCCGGCTTGCGCGCGGTCGCCCCGCCCGTCCAGAGCTTCGGCAGCGGACGCCGGCGTTAGCCCCGCCGACGCCCCCACCATCACGGCGGTGACGTGCGCGATGATCTGTCGCCTTGTCCGCGAGCTCGACAGCCGGTCCGGATGGTCCTGACCGAGCGACGGACCGGGTCGCGATCGTCACCGGCGTCAGCCGGCGGGCCGGTATTGGCTTCGCGATCGCCCGCCGCCTTCTGGCTGACGGCTGGAATGTGCTGATCCACTCATGGTCAGCGCACGACGCGATGCAGTCCCACGGCGGCGAACCGGCGGGCATGACGACCGTGATCGACGCGCTCGGTGGTCTGGGACCACGACTTGCTCACCTCGAGGCTGACTTCGAGAACCCGGCTGCCCCGGGCGAACTGGTGGCGCGGGCGATCGCGAACTACGGCGCGCTCGACGTGCTCGTGGCCAACCACGCCCATAGCTGCGCGCAGACGCTCGAGCATCTGAGCGCCGCCGAGCTCGACCGCTCCTGGGCGGTCAACGCCCGCGCCGTCGCGCTGCTCGTCCAGGCCTACGGCGCCGGCCACGACGACTCACGGCCCGACGGCCGCATCGTCCTGTTCACCTCCGGACAGTACCGCGGGCCGATGGCCGCCGAGCTGCCCTACGCGATCAGCAAGGGCGCCGTCCATCAGATGACCGCCTCGCTGGCCGACGCTTTGGCGCAGCGGGCGATCACCGTCAACGCGATCAACCCGGGTCCAGTCGACACAGGCTGGCCAACGGATGAGCTGCGCGAGCAGCTCCGGGGGCGCTTTCCGGCCGGGCGCTGGGGCCGGCCCGACGACATCGCTGCCGTGGTCAGCTGGCTGATCTCACGCGACGCCGCCTGGGTGACCGGCCAGGTGATCGACGCGGAGGGAGGCTTCCGACGATAGACGCGCGCGGCGCGCGCGCCCGCGCGGCCCGGCGTCGG
>PMKB01000244.1 GCA_003157595.1 Solirubrobacterales bacterium | reverse complement strand
CAAGCGACGCAGTAGCCGGACGCAACGTGCCCGAGAACGCAATTCACACAAAGAGCTGACAGGCCCTCAAGCGGCCTTGACAGGCGATCCACAAGCACAAGCGATCGTCGGCCCACGTCGCTGCCGCCCCGGACGATTTCTCAGTCGTGGTGTCTTGAGTTCGAAGCCGGACGACGAGCGCGGGTCCGTTTCGCCACGGTCGCCAGGCGCCGTCGGGCCGCGGGCGAATTGCTGACGCGGCGTCGGTGTTCGATGCGGTCCACGCATCAAAACAAAGTTTGTTGATACGAGTGCCCAGGCGTGGTACCGTTGACGCCGAGGGCTCGCAACAATGCAGGCTGATATGACATCGTCTCTCTCCGCACTTCCCGCTGGACCGCCCGCCGAGGATTGTTGCGCGCCCTCTGCAGGGCTTGACCGTGCGCTCGACGCTGAGCGCATCACGGTTATCGCCAAGGCGCTGGCTGAGCCGCTGCGGGTTCATGTCCTCGATGTGCTGCGGCGTAGCGAGGAGGATGTGTGTCAGTGCGAGCTCATCACTTTGTTCGACGTCCGACAGTCGCTGCTGTCGCACCACATGCGCAAGCTCGTTGACGCTGGCCTGGTCTCGGTCGAGCGTCGCCACAAGTGGGCCTATTACTCCGTGTCCACCGACGTTCTGAAGGAGTTGACCGCATGGCTGAGTTGAGCACTGACACGAGCGCGAGGTCGTCGTGCTGTGCCTCCGAGGCGCAGGTCATCTGCTGCGAGCCGCCGCGGGAGGCGGTCTGTTGCTCCGTTGGCGCTGACGGCGGTAGCTGCGGCTGTTCCGAGGGGCCAAACGGCGAGGCGGTCTCCGCGAGCGGGTCGGGAACGCCGGCTGGGTCTGCGCCGAGCACTTGTCGCGTCGAGTTGTATGAGCCGGCGATGTGTTGTCAGAGCGGGGTCTGTGGCCCGTCGGTGGACCAGCAGCTCATCGATGTTCGCGAGGATCTGCGTTGGGCTGGAAGCCGGGGTGTCGATGTCTGTCGTCACAACCTCAGCTCGGATCCTGACGCGTTTGTCGTCAACCCGAGGGTCACTGGGCTGATGGCTGCCTTTGGTGAGGCCGCGCTGCCGGTGTTGGTGGTTGACGGGAAGATCGCAGTTCACGGCCGCTACCCGTCGCGCGAGGAGCTGGCCGGTCTGCTTTCGGCCGAGGGCATCGAGCTGCCGGAGAGCTCTGGCGGTTGCGGCTGCGGTTCGACGGGCTGCTGATGAGCTTGCCGAGACCCGACTGCCTGCCCGTTCCCCGGTGGGCGGACTGGGGTACGCGTTACCTGTTTTTCACGGGCAAGGGTGGGGTCGGCAAGACCACGGTCGCGAGCGCCGTCGCGGTTGCGCTTGCTGACGCGGGTAAGCGCACGCTGGTCATCAGCACCGACCCGGCGTCCAACCTCGACGACGTGTTTGGCATTCAGGCCGGGCCTGAGCCGACTGCGGTTGTGGGCGTGGACGGGCTGTTCATCGCCAACCTCGACCCGGAGGCTGCGGCTGCGGCGTTCCGCGAGCGCGCCATAGGTCCTTACCGCGGGGTGCTGCCGGAGTCGGCTGTGCGCAACATGGAGGAGCAGCTGTCGGGTGCGTGCACGGTCGAGATTGCCGCGTTCAACGAGTTCACTGCCGTGTTGGCTGAACCGCAGGCCAGCTCCGGGTTTGACCATGTTCTGTTCGACACTGCGCCGACCGGGCATACGCTGCGGCTGCTGACGCTTCCGGGCGCCTGGAGTGGCTATGTCGCTGAGCATCCCGCGGGTGCGAGCTGCCTGGGCCCGTTGGCGGGGCTGGACAAGCAGCGCGAGCAGTACCAGGCAGCGGTCGCGACGTTGGCTGACGGCGGACTGACGACGCTCGTGCTCGTATCGCGGGCCGAGGCCAGTGCGCTGCGCGAGGCGGCGCGCGCCAGTAGTGAGCTCGCGATGCTGGGCGTGCGAAACCAGCGCCTGATCGTCAACGGGGTGCTGCGCGACGCCGGTCACGACCAGATCGCAGCCGCGTTTGCCGGCCGTCAGGCTGCAGCGTTGGCGAGCGCTCCCGAGGCGCTGTCGGGGTTGGATGTCGCTGCGGTGGAGCTGGTCACCGGCGACGTCACCGGGCTCGCTGCCCTGCGCCAGCTCACCGGCGCGCAGGCCGGTCCGGCGGCGCTTGAGCATGACGCTGCGGACATAGCGTTGCCGGGCCTGCACGACCTCGTTGACGCGCTTGATGCCGCGGGCAACGGGGTGGTGATGACGATGGGCAAGGGCGGGGTCGGCAAGACGACGCTTGCTGCTGCGCTCGCGCTCGCGCTCGTTGACCGTGGCCACGAGGTCACGCTCTCGACGACCGACCCGGCCGCGCACATCGTCGACGCGCTCCGCGGCGCGGCCGTGGAGAGCCTGCGGGTGGAGCGCATCGACCCGGCTCTCGAGACCGCCCGCTACACCCAGGAGGTGCTCGCGGCCGCGACCGGCCTTGACGCCGAGGGTCGCGCGCTGCTGCTGGAGGACCTGCGGTCGCCGTGCACCGAGGAGATCGCGGTGTTCCGCGCGTTCGCGCGGACGGTTGATGAGGCGCGCGAGCGTATCGTCGTGCTCGACACCGCTCCGACCGGACACACGCTGCTGCTGCTCGACGCCGCACAGGCCTACCAGCGCGAGGTGCAGCGCACGAACGCCAACGTGCCCGCTGAGGTCAGCGAGTTGCTCGTGCGCCTGCGCGACCCGGAGTTCGCGCGGATGCTCGTCGTCACGCTCGCCGAGTCCACCCCCGTGCACGAGGCGCAGCGGCTGCAGGAGGACCTGCGCCGCGCCGGCATCGAGCCGTTCGGCTGGGTCATCAACGCGTCGCTGGCGACCAGCGGCAGCACGCATCCGACGCTGCGCGCCCGCGCCGGGGCCGAGCTCTCGCACATCGGCCGCGTCATGGAGCTGTCCGAGCATGCCACCTGGCTGGTGGGCTGGCAGCCGGACGCCCCGGTTGGCGCTGCGGCGTTGCGCGAGCTCGCGGCAGCTGCAGCGGTCGGCAGCCGCTGATGTGCCCAACCACCCCGCGGGCCGACGATGACGGCCGCCGCTTTCACAAGCCGGCAACCCCAGCGCGACGACGGCCGACTACGCTCGTCGTGGCGCGGCATACCGCCAACCGGGCGCCGACGGCGTCGCCGAGCCAAACCAACACGGGAGGACAGCGGTGAAGTACGTCCTGTTTGTCTGCAACCACAACGCCGGGCGCTCGCAGATGGCACAGGCGTTCTTCGAACGACTCGCACCCGAGGACGTGCGCGCCGAATCCGCCGGCTCAAACCCAGCCGGGCAGGTCTGGCCCGAGGTCGTCGAGGCGATGCGCGAGGTTCGCATCGACCTCGCCGGGCGCAAGCCCAAAAAACTCCTGCCCGAGATGCAGCTGCACGCCGACTGGGCCGTGACAATGGGATGCGAGGACGCCTGCCCCTACGTGCCGACGATGGTCGAGGCATGGGACATCCCCGACCCCGCCGGCCGCCCGATCGACGCGGTCCGCGTCATCCGCGACACGATCGAAGCACGCGTCCGTGAGCTCGTCGAAACCAAGCTCGACGCCATCCGCTCCGACCCGACCGCCCACCGCGTACGCCTGCAGCGCCTGCTGCCCCAACTCGCCGACGAGTTCGAGGACCGCCGGAGCCCCGAGCACATCCGCGCCTGCGCCGACGCCATCCTGGCTCGCTTCGACGACGTGCCCGTACGCTCACACGTCCTCACCATTGCGCACCGCCTGACAAGCGAGTGCCTACGCCAAGAGACCTGCGACGCACTGACGGTGGCGTGATCGGCACCGACGCGGTCGCCGTCATCACCGACATCCACGCTGCGGCGGCGACCTCATCGGCTACGGACCACAGCCCAACGAGGTCTGCGCGCTCATCGCCGAGCGCGACATCCCCACCATCTACGGCAACCACGACCACGCCATCGCCCGCGACCTCGACGACTGCGGGTGCGCCTACATCACCGCGCACGACCGCGAGCTCGGACGGCGCTCAGTGGAATGGACGCTCGCTCACACCGACCAGCGGTCAAAGGACTTCATGCGTGAGCTGCCGTTCGACCTCCACTTCAACGTCGGTGCGACGCCCGTGCATCTCGTGCACGGCTCCCCGCGCAAGGTCAACGAGTACCTCTTCGAGGACAAGCCGGCACGGCTCTACGAGCGGCTCGCCAAGGACGAGAACGCCAACGCGCTCGTGTTCGGCCACACGCATAGGCCCTGGGTTCACGAGTTCGGGGGCGTGCTGTTCGTAAACTGCGGGTCGGTCGGCAAGCCGAAGGACGGCGATCCACGCGGCGCATTCGCCATCCTGACGCCGGCTGCCCGTGGTGTCGAGGTGACCATTGAGCGCGTCAGCTACGACGCGGCCGCCGTTGCCCGCGAAGTCGCGGCCGCCGGGCTACCGGAGGAGTTCGCCGCCAAGCTCGTCGCGGCCGCCTGACTGCTCAGCCGGCGGCCGATGCGTGCGCGAACTGCGCGCCGCTGGGGCCATCGCATGCCGCGGGCTTCAAGAACGCTTCGTGTCACGCGGCGCGGCGGCACCGCCTTCGAACCAGGACCCAGGAGACGTCACGACGCGACGCCAAACCCGGAGGCAGGAAGGGTCTCGAACCCGGAACGCGAAAGGCCTGGGCAGGCAGGCCTTTCGAAGCGGATGAAGGGACTCGAACCCNNCTCGACCTTCTGCATGGCAAGCAGTCATTTTCACGTCAATTTCCCGCGGCTACTGAAAAACATCAACGTCTATAGGGCGTCTGAGGGGGGTTGAATCAGGTAGGGGTGGTAGACGCGCTGGTAGACGAGCTAACATTTCTGCACAAATGCAGAATCAGAGCGTTATCGACGGCGTTCTCATCGTGCGCGAGCAGCAGTCCGGGCCCGTCTATTTCGCGAAGTGGCGCGACAGCACCAGGACGCAGGTGATGCGCAAGATCGGCCCGGCGTGGGCAGAGCGCCACGGGTCGAGTTGGCGCAAGCGCCGGGGTGTGTGCCCGGAGGGCCTCTTCGTCCCGAACGCCGCAGCGAGCCGGATGCGAGCGCTGATCGACGAGCACGAGACCGAGCTCGTCAACGCCTCGTCCGACCGCGTCGCCGGCATCCCCGACCGCCGCGCAGCGACCTTCAGCGACGTCGCCTGGGCCTGGCACGAACACGGCCGGCTCGTCGCCGGCTGGAAGCCGGCCACCGTGCGCGACCGCCGCTCGACGCTGCGAGCCCACCTGATCCCGGCATTCGGCGCCCGGCCGATTCGCGAGCTCAGCCGCGATGAGGTGAGGCACTGGTGGCGCGGCCTGCACGATCCACGGCGCAGCGGTGGCCGGCTCTCCGACCGCAACGCAAACAAGCTGCTCGCGGAGCTTCGGGCGATCCTCAACTGGGCGGGCGAGGACTACCGTCTGATCCGAAACGTCGCCGACGGTATCCGCAAGCACCGCGAGCTGACCTCCGAGCGCCCGGACTTCTACAGCGTCGAGGAGGTCGAGGCGCTGACCCGCGCCGCAGCCAGCCCGCGCGACGCACTCCTCTACCGCGTTGCCGCGTTTGCGGGGCTGCGCCGGGGTGAGCTCGTGTCGCTGCGCTGGCGGCACATCGACTTCGCCCGCTCGCTGATGCACATCGTCGAGAACGTCAGCGCCGGCCAGGACGCACGTGTAAAGGATGGCGAGGGCCGCACAGTCCCGCTCGCCCCGCAGATCGCCGAGGTGCTCGCCGCATGGCGCCCGGACGGAGCCAGCGAAGACGAGCTCGTGTTTCCAGGCGCACTGCCCGAGCGCAAGCTCGACGGCGACGCGCTCAGCGCGCGCTACTGCAAGGCACGCGACGCCGCCGGCCTGCGGCGCCTGCGCTTCCACGACCTGCGACACACCGCGGCCTCGCTGCTGCTGCAGTCCGGCGCGACCGTGCGCGACGTCATGGCCATCTGCGGTTGGCGCCAGCTCGCTACCGCGCAGCGCTACCTGCACCCG
>PMKB01000122.1 GCA_003157595.1 Solirubrobacterales bacterium | reverse complement strand
GAGGCCGCCGAGTCGGTCGCGGCGGCTCACCGCGGCCTGGGATCGCGAGCGGAGCGCAATCACTTGTGGCGAAGGTTGGGGCGCGCGCAGCTCGAGTGCCCGGCGTTGGCGTTCGCGGTTGTAATGCTCGACGTAACCGCGTAGGACGCGAGTACGTCGACTTAGGAGGAGCAGCCAGTCGAGGCACTCCTCGCGCAGCGTGCGGATGAAGCGCTCGGCGTGCGCGTTGGCGTTCGGTGCGCTAACCGGGGCTGGAGCACCGGAGCCCTCCTCGCAGCAGTCTTCGGTGGCCTACGCGTCGTCTCGGCTTGGTCGTGTTCGTCGCGACGCACCCCTCCCCTCGGCCCACGCCTGCGCGAGCTTACAGAGACGAGTCTCGACGATGGACCGGAGGTGCGTCGATGGGAGGCACTTCTCGCCGACTTCGACCCTGCTGCTCCCAACCACACCCCACAGCCACGGTGCCCTGGAATCAATCATCTATGCGACTTCTGGGCCAACGCGATGGCATACTCCAGCGCAAACTATGGTCTTCTCCGTCGGCTCGCGGTTTTCCGTCCGGGCGTCGTCGTAGCGTCTTGCGTTCAGTCGCGCTAACCACCTGGAGGAGCAGATGAAGAAGAGTGGACGCCCCAGCCAGGTCATCGGAACGATGGGGAGTTCAGGCAACCTCCTGCGGACAGCGGCGGCTCGACCAGCCAAAGTCGTGGTGCATCGCGCTACGAAGACGACCCGGTCACGCATCACGAAGTCGAGCGGACTCGCGCGAAAGCCCGAAGCCGCGTAGAGCCGACAGCTAGCCGCAACCTCGTAAACGCGGGACGGGCTAGATGCCGTCCGCTTCGACTGGCAACGGTTGTGGAGGTTGTCCCTGACGCCGCCAGTCGTCGACGCGAGCCTCCTCGTGAGCGCGCACCCCGCCGAAGATGCGGTCGAACTTGCCCGACCGTACGCCTTCAAACTTCTCGATTGTGACCCGAGGTTCGGCGGCCTCAAGTAGCTCGCCGCTGTAGACGTCGGGATAGGCCTCGGTAAAGACGATTCGCCTGATGCCAGCCTGGAGGATCTTCTCGGCGCACAAAAAACACGGGAAGGTAGTGCTGTAGAGCACCGCCCCCTCTAGGTCGCGCCCACGTGCGTTGATGATTGCCCTCTCTTCGGCATGCAGCGCCGTACACCAGTTCATCGCTCGGCCCGGAAAGAAGAAGTTCTCCAGGTTGGCCTTGCACGTACAGTCGACGTCCTCGTCAGCGTGACAGCCGCAACGCCACGGCGGCCCGACCGTGGGTCGGATGGGATGCCCGCACGCCGGACAGTTGGTCTTGTTGGCGACGCGTGCGAAGTGCTCGTTGCGAACGCGGTCACGGTAGCACTCGCCAAACTGGTTGATGCATGGCTTGATGGCGTCGGGGTTCTCGTTGAACCCGATGCTGATTGGTTCACCCCGTGGCGTTGCGATGACCGCTCCGACCTGCCGTTTGAGGCAGCGCGTCTGATGCGCCGCCGAAAAGGCAGTGTTCATGAGCGCCTCATGCTTCGTCGGATAGCGCAGCGTCGTACCTTCGAGGAGCCCCACATGGGCCGATATGAGCCGCCCGAAATGTGCCTTGCGTTGCGGCTTCGTTCTCCGCCCCTCGTTGAGGACGACGACGTCAGCGCGGTCGACGCATAGCTGAACCTGCTGACCCCACGGCACCTCCTCGTCCCTGTCGCGATTATCGTCGGCTGTGAAGTCGGCGTCCGTCAGGCCCTGGCTCTGATAATCCGAACGGACCCGCTGCCACCGAGTGCCGGACGAGGCGTCCACCGCGAAGAGGAAGAAGCGGTCCCCAAAGCGGTTTTGGAGGTACTCCACCTCGGCGACATTGCGGATGCCGTCCAGCACGAGGCGCTTGACACTCTCGTCCGCCTGTTCCCCGCGGTCGACGGCCCGCTTGGCGAGCACGGCATTATCGGCGCGTCGCATCTCGTCGCCGAGCTGCTGAAGGTCTTCCCGCGTTGGTTCTCCCGCGTGGTGCCGAGACCACTCGTCGCGAAGCTCTTTTGACAGCTTCTCGACGTGGAAGTTCAGCTCGTCGCAAAGCAAGTCCGCCATGGTCGTGCACCCGCTGCCGAACCCACCTGTCAGCCCAACGACGAGAGACATGCGAGACGCGAGCGGCACTGTGCTCTCAGACTAGCGGCACGGCGGACGTGTAACGCACAATCGGGTTTACGCACCCCACAGGCTGCGCGGTGCTGGATGAGTTCGACATCTTCTGCACAGCACCGCATCCAGCGACCTGATCCTCTACATCCAGCCTCCTTCAACGTTCATGGCACGCCAATGGACGCCGTCTCGGGCGGGTGGCGCGAGAGTGCGGGGCAAAGCCGAGCACCAGCACGCTGAGAACAGCGCGGAACGTGCGCCGAGACCGCGGAGCGGGCGCTGATGCTGCCGTTGGGTCGGCTCAACACGCCCCGTAGGCCGGCGGTAGAGTCGTGTGAGATGTCCCCGTTCGTGCCCCCGATAGCCGTGGTAGGAATGGCGGGAGCAGGAAAGTCCGAGGTTACCAGGCTGCTCGTCGACTCCCACGGGTTCGAGGTTGTCTACTTCGGTCAGGTAGTGCTCGACGAGATCGCCGCGCGCGATCTGCCGCCAGGGCCGGAATCCGAGCGTCTGGTAC
>PMKB01000113.1 GCA_003157595.1 Solirubrobacterales bacterium | reverse complement strand
CAGGTCATCTAATCAAGACCCCGGCGCGGCACGGATCCTTCCCGCCCTTCCTGCGCTTCGATCGCCGGCTCATCGATGCTCGCCACGACCCGGCGGCGGGCGCGGTGCAGCCGCGTCGTGATCGTCGCCTCGGGGGCGCCGAGCGCCCGGCCCGCCTGCGCGTAGGTGAGCCCGACGATGTCGACCGCGACGAGCGCTAGGCGGAAGTCCTCGGGCAGCTGCGCGATCGCCGCGTACAGCTCCTTCGCCTCGAGCGCGCGCTCGGGCTGGTCGGCGGCGCGCGGATCGGCAGGGTCGGCCTGCTCGAGCGTCGCCGNNCTCCTGCACGAGGTCCTCGGCGTCGTGCGGTGAGCCGCACAGCGCCCACGCCGCACGGTAGAGGCGATCGACGTGGTCCGGCAGCGACTCCGGGTCAAGTCGCGCCATCGCTTCTCCCGCCCGCGGGGATCCTCCCGTGTCGCATTCGGGGCGACTCTAGTCGGATGGGGGGAATGTGGCCTCGAGAGCGTCTGCGACGGTGCTCGCCAGCTTCGATCCGGCGCGGCTGGATGGCTGCGGGCCGACCGTGTTTGCTCAGCTGTAGATCGAGCGTGCCAGGCCGGCCTGCGCGTTGCTTGGATAGGGCGCGAGGTCGTTGATGAAACCGGGCTGTGCCTCGATCCGCGCGAGCCACGCCCGCAGCGACGGGTAGGGCCCCAGCGCCAGCCCCGCCTCCGGAGCCACATGGATGTAGGCATAGCCGGCGATGTCGGCGATCGTGTAGGCGCCGCCGACGAGGAACTCGCGCGCCGCCAGGTGAGCGTCGTAGAGGCCGAGGACCTCCACGGCGGCGTCGAACCGCCGCTGAGCTTCCGGATCGCCGGCCTGCAGACGGCCGGTCGCCAGCCGGAAGCGCAGTCCACCCATCGTCGGAATGACGTCGGTCTGCTCGATGATCAGCCAGCGAAGCACCTGCGCGCGCTCCAGGCGATCCTGCGGCAGAAACGAGCTGCCCTCCGCGAGGTAGAAGAGGATCGCGCCGGACTCGCTCAGATAGGTCCCTGCGCCGCCGATCTCAAGCACCGGGGTCGTGCGGGCCGGGTTGAGCGCGCGAAACTCCTCGGTCAGCGTCTCGCCGGCGAAGATGTCGACCGCGACGCGCTCATAGTCCAGCCGCAGCTGGGCGAGCAGCAGTCTCACCTTGAAGCAGTTGGCGGAGGCGGCGTAGTCGTACAGTCGAAGCTCGGTCATCGTGTCTCCAGATCGGTTGGGGTAGCCGGCGCCCGGCGAAACGTGCGTGAGCAATCAACGGCGCAGCGGCGCAGGGCGTGAGGTCGCGCGCACCGAGCTCTAGCGGCGCTCGAGCGCGATCCGCACGCCGAGGCCGACCAGCACGACGCCGGTCAGCCCGTCGAGCGTCGCCTTGACGCGCGGGCGGCTGAACACCGCGGCGGCCCTGGCGGCGAGCAGCGCGTAACCGCACAGCCAGACGAAGGTCATCAGCACGAACAGTCCGCCGAGCGCCAGGAACGGCTCGAGCACCGGCCGCCCGGGCGAAACAAACTGCGGCAACAGGCCGGTGAAGAAGACGGCGATCTTGGGATTGCCGAGGTTGCTGAGGAGCCCCTGGCGAAAGCCGGCGCGCGGCGCGGGCGCCGAGCGCGACTCGGCGCCCGTTACCGGCGCGTGGGGCGAGGCGCTCCGCATCGCGCGCAGCGCCGCCAACCCGAGCCAGACGAGGTAGGCCGCGCCGAGAAGCTTCAGCACGGTGAACGCGACGGCCGATTCGCGCACCACCGCGGCGACGCCGAACGCCGCCGCGAGCGTCCACACCAGGAGCCCCGCGTTGACGCCCAGCGCCGTGCCGAGCGCCGCTCCCCGGCCGTGCACGACCGCGTTCTTCGTCACCAGCACGGTGTCGGGGCCGGGCGCGATGATCACGACGGCCGCGATCGCCACGAAGGCCCACAGGTGCACGCCCATGGCGCGCATCGTGCCACACCGACGCCTGCTGGGAACTACGCCTGAGCGTCGCGCCCGACAGCTCGCGCCCGCCACTGGTCGGCGCGCAGCCGGTAGAGCACGTGAAGGCACAGCGGGTGGCCCGCCGCGACCTCCGGGTGCTCGAAGTCCTCGCGCGGGTCGCGCGTCATCCCGAGGCGCTCCATCACCGCCCGCGAGCGGCGGTTCGCCGGCACGGTGCAGGCGACGATCTCGTCGCACTCCAGCTCGCCGAAGCCGAACTCCAGCGCGGCCAGCGCGGCCTCGGTGGCGTAGCCGTGGTCCCAGGCGCTGCGCGCGAGGCGCCAGCCGATCTCGATCGCCGGGGCGAAGTGCGCGTCATAGGTGGCGAGGTCCAAACCGGCGAAGCCGATCAGCTCGCCCCCGGCGCGCAACTCGAGCGCCCACATGCCGAAGCCGTGCTGGGCGAAGTGGTCCTCGAAGACCGCGATCTGCGCGCTGGTGCGGTCGCGGTCGATGGCGCCGTGGCCGATGTAGCGCATGACGTCCGGGTCCGCATACAGCGCGGCCAGGGCGTCGAGGTCTGAGGTTTCGAAGGGCCGAAGGACCGTGCG
>PMKB01000247.1 GCA_003157595.1 Solirubrobacterales bacterium | reverse complement strand
CTCGGCCTCCTCCATCACCTTCTCTCCGATGCGCGGCGGGTCGTCGAGCAACTCGACGGTGTAGGAGCCCAACGGCCGCTCGCCCGCGCGCGAATCGAGAGTGCGTTCGAGCGCGGGCAGCGCCTCGTGCGGCGCAGGCGGGTCCAGCTCGCCCCGGTGGAAGCAACTGCGCTCGCCGGTGTGGCAGGCCGNNGCGCGAGCGGCTCCACAGGTGCAGCTCGCCCGTCGCGCGCGTGCGTTCCAGCGCGGTCGCGTTCATGTACGCGAGCGTCAGCACCTCGCCGCTGGCCCAGTCCTGGACGACGCACGGAACCAGGCCGCGCTTGTCGTAGACGATCTCGTTGTCCATCGTCTGCCGATTGTCTCAGGCTAGGCGGTGCATGACATCCACGACCAGGGCGAAGCCTGGCGCTCCCCCGCGTGGCGATGCGTCTGCGTGCCCATCCTCATCGACGCTGCCGACCAGCACCATCGGCGAGGCCGCGATCAGCCGCCGGCACATCTCGTCCAGGCGGCCGATGTCCTTGCGCAGTGCGGTCGGAGTCGGCTGCTCGTAGAGCGCGCGCAACTCGGCCTCGCTTGAGATCGCGTTGGTGAACGGGTCCATGCCCGCAGATCGTATGCGAGCAACGCGAGCGCCCGCGAGCGCCCGCGAGCGACCCGCGCAGCGGCCGGCGTCGCGCGGCAGCGGCTACTCGATCCCGAGGCGATCCAGCAGGCCGTCGTCGGCGCGCCAGTTTCGACGCACCCGCACCACGAGCGAGAGGTGCACGCGGCCTCCCAGTTCGCGCTCGAGCTCCCGGCGCGCAGCCGTGCCGATCGCCTTGACCATCCGCCCGGCGCGGCCCACGACGATCGCCTTCTGGGACTCCGTCTCGACCCAGATCAGCGCCTCGATCCGCGTCAGCTCGCCGTCGTGCTCATCGGCCGCCAACTCTTCAATCACGACGCCGATCGCGTGTGGCAGCTCCTGGAAGGTACGCCGCAGAACCTGCTCTCGAATCAGCTCGGCGAGCAGCTGCTCGCGCGCCATGTCCGAGCGCTGCTCCGCCGCGTAGAGGAAGGGGCTCTGCGGCAGCTGGGCCACCAGATGGGCGACGAGCGCCGCGACGCCCTGCCCGCTGCGCGCCGAGATCGGGAACACCTCGGCCGCCGGCGGCGCGATCTCGGCGGCGTCCAGCAGCGCCTGCGCCTGACGCTCCTTGCTGAGCCGGTCGACCTTGTTGACGGCGACCGTCACCGGCCCCGACGCCTGCGCCAGCGAGGCTGCGATGTAGCGGTCGCCGGGTCCCACCCCCTCCTCGCCGTTGAGCAGGATCAGCGCCGCGTCGGCGTCGGCCAGCTCGAGGGTGACGCGGCGCGCCATGCGCTGCGTGAGCGCGTCGCGCGGGCGCTGCACGCCCGGAAGGTCGATTAGCACGAGCTGCCAATCCGGGCCGGTGGCGACGCCGCGCACGGCTCGTCGCGTCGTCTGCGGGCGGTCAGAGACGATCGCCACCTTCACGCCGACGATCGCGTTCGTCAGCGTCGACTTGCCCACGTTCGGCCGGCCTGCGAGCGCCACAAAGCCGGCGCGCGTCACCAGCTCAGAAGCTCGCGCTGGAGCGCGAGCATCTCACCCTCGTCGCGCTCGTGGTCCATGCCGAGCAGGTGCAGAACGCCGTGGACTACGGCCTCGCGAAGCTCGATCGTGTGCTCGGGGCAGATCACGACGTCCCCCAGTTCGCGCGGACCCGCCGGATCGGGAGCGGCGCCGTCGATCGGGAACGAGAGCACGTCCGTGGGGGCATCATGTGCACGATGTTCGCGGTTGAGCTTGCGCATCCGCGCCGGGCCGACGAACTCGATCGCCAGATGGCCTTTGGACACGCCGGCGCTGGCGGCGGCGAGAGCCGCGAGTCGCTGGATCTCAGCCGCCGCGAGCGGTGCGCTGCCGACGATGTCCAGCTCGAGCATCAGGCCTTGCGCGCCTGCTTGGCAGACGCGAGCTCGGGCGCGGCTCGCTGGGCGTGATCCTCGTAGGCCTCGACGATCCGCTGCACGAGCCGGTGGCGCACGACGTCCTCGCCGCCGAGCCGCACGAACTGGACGCCCTCGACGTCGCCGATGATGTCCGCGACGACGACCAGGCCGGATTGCTGCTCGCGCGGCAGGTCGACCTGCGTGACATCGCCGGTGACGACCATCTTCGATCCGAACCCGAGCCTCGTGAGGAACATCTTCATCTGCTCGGGCGTGGTGTTCTGCGCCTCGTCGAGGATCACGAACGAGTCGTTCAGCGTGCGCCCGCGCATGAAGGCGAGCGGCGCGACCTCGATCACGCCGCGCTCGAGGTGCTGCGAGACCTTCTCCGGGTCGATCATGTCGTGCAGCGCGTCAAACAGCGGCCGCAGGTAGGGGTCGATCTTCGCCATCAGGTCGCCGGGCAGGAAGCCGAGCCGCTCGCCGGCCTCTACGGCGGGGCGCGTGAGGATGATCCGATTGACCTCCTTGCGGCTGAGGGCGGCCGCCGCGAGCGCGACGGCGAGGAACGTCTTGCCGGTGCCCGCGGGGCCGATGCCGAAGGTGATCGTGTGCTCGCGGATCGAGTCGACGTAGTGCTTCTGTCCGACGGTCCGCGGGGCGACGCGCATGGCGCGGTGGCGCCACACGACGTCGTCGAGCACGGCCGACGGCGCATGGTCGGCGTTCAGCACCCCGATCACCGCCGACAGCGTCGCCTCGTCGAGCGGATGGCCGGATGGCGCGAGCATGCCGAGCTCGGCGATCACACGGGCGCCGGTCTCGAGCGCGGCGGGCTCGCCGTCGAGCGTCAGCAGGTTGCCGCGCAGGAACACACGCGCCTGCAGGCGCTCTTCCAGCGCTCGCAGCATCGCGTCGTGTTCGCCCGCAAGTCCAGCAGCGAGGTCGTTCGACAGCTCGAACTGCCGTCTCACGCGACTGCGAGCGCCGCTCGCACCTGCTCGGAGACGCGTTTCCCGTCGGCGCGACCGGCTACCTCCGCCATCACGATTCCCATCACCGAGCCGAGGTCCTTGACCGACGTGGCTCCGGACCGGTGGACGGCGCGGGCGACCATCTCCGCCAGCTGCGAGTCGTCAAGCTCGGCGGGCAGGTAGGCGCCGATGATCAGCGCCTCGGCAGCCTCGGCGTCGGCGAGATCGTCGCGGTCGCCGTCGCGAAACGCCCGCTCGGCCTCATTGCGCCGCTTGCGCTCGCGGCGCAGCACCGCCAGCTCGTCGTCGGAGCCCTCCTTCGCGGACTTCTGCAGCTCGGATAGCAGCAGTCGCAGCGCGCCGACGCGCTCGCGCTCGCCGGCCTTCATCGCGACGACGAGGTCGGCCTTGACGGTGTCGATGATGCTCATGTCGGGCTAAGGATACGCCCGCGTCCAGGCGCCTCCAGCAGCAGCGCCGACCACTCCCCATCGTGGCGGCGTGTTCGCTCGCGCATGCCCTGGTGCTCGGCAAACACCCCGGCCACCTCGTCGAGCTGATCGGTGAGCAGTCCGGAGGCGATGAGCAGCGCCGGTGGGCGGGCGAAGCGCGGCGCCAGCTCGAGCAGCAGCGGGCGCAGCAGGTTGGCAGTGACCGTCGGAGCGTGCGGCAGCTCGTCGACGCGCAGGTCGAGCTGCGAGCATTCGACCGACACCCCGTTCGCGGCCGCGTTCTCGCGCGCCGCGGCGACCGACTCCGGCTCGTGGTCGACGCCGCTCACCGGCGAGAACCCCAGCTTTGCCGCCGCGATCGCCAAGACCCCCGAGCCGGTCCCAAGGTCGAGTAGCTGGCCGCGTGCCTCGCCGCTCCGGGCCAGCGCGACGAGCAGCTCCAGACACAGCCGAGTGGTCGCGTGCGAGCCGGTGCCGAACGCCTGTCCCGGGTCGATCACGACGTCGATCAGACTTGGGTCGGTGGGCCGCTCGCGCCACGGCGGGCGGACGTAGAGCGTGCCGGCGATCTCGATCGGCACGTGGAAGGAGCGCCAGCGCGAGGACCAGTCGTCGGCGATCTCGCTGGTCGCGACCTCGACGAGCGCGTCACCGACCGTAGCCGTGAGCGTGTCGACGCTCGGCAGCTCGCCGGGCGCGCCGTAGAGCACGTACTCGATCGTATGCTCGTCGCAGTCGACCTCCTCGACGCCGGCCGGCGAGAAGGCGAGCAGCTCGGCCAGCGCGCTCGCGGCGTCCGCTCGCGCGACCCGCACGGCAAGCCGGATCATTGATGGTCGTGGAAATGCAGCGAGCGGCGCAGTCGCGAGAACATCGATTCCTCGGCCCGCAGGTTCTCCTCGGTGATCGTCGCGTTGAGCTGCTCGAGCAGCGAGCGCTGCTCGTCGCTGAGGCGTCGCGGGATCTGCACGTTGACGACGACACGCAGGTCGCCGCGGCCATGACGCTGCAGGCGCGGCATCCCCTGGCCGCGAAGCGTGATCACCTCACCCGGCTGGGTCCCGGGCGCGACGTCGACCTTGACGGGATCGCCGAGCGTCGGCACCTCGAGGCTTGATCCCAGCGCGGCGAGCGGCGCCGGCACATCGAGCACCGTGATCAGGTCGTCGCCCTCGCGCACGAAGCGCTCGTCCTCGCGCACTCCGATCAGGACGTAGAGGTCGCCGGCCCGGGCCCCGGACGCGCCGACGCTGCCGCGGCCGCCGATCCGCACGCGCTGGCCGTCGGCGATCCCGGCCGGCACCTCCACGGTGACCGTGCGCTCCGCCATCACCGCACCGTGCCCGCGGCAAGCGGCGCATGGCTGCGCCGCAACGCGCCCGTCGCCGCCGCAGGTGTCGCAGACGACGGTGCGCATGACCTGCCCAAAGGGCGTGCGCGTGACCGCCTGGCGGCGCCCGGCCCCGCCGCAGGACTCGCATTTATCGATCGGCGTGCCCGGCTCCGCGCCGTTGCCGTGACAGTGTTCGCAGCGATCGACGGCGTCGTAGCTGACGGCGAACGCGCCGCCGGCAGCCGCCTGCGCGAGGTCGAGCTCGAGCTCGGCGCCGACATCGGCGCCCGGCGCCGGACCACGGCTGCCGCCGCCGCCGAAGATGCCGCCGCCGGCGGCACCGAAGAAGGCTTCGAAGAGGTCGCCGAGCGAGCCGAACTGGTCGAAGTTCGGCTGGTATCCGCCTGAGCGCAAACCCTCGTGTCCGTAGCGGTCGTAGGTCGCGCGCCGCTCGGGGTCCGAGAGGATCTCGTAGGCCTCCGCCGCCTGCTTGAACTTCTCCTCAGCCTGCGGATCGTCGGTGTTGACGTCGGGGTGCAGCTCGCGCGCCAGCGAGCGGAAGGCCTTCTTGATCGCCAACTCGTCGGCACCCCGCGGCACGCCGAGCACCTCGTAGGGATCTCGCGGGGTCGCCGGGCGCGCCATCAGTAGACGTCCTGCGCAAAGCGAGAGAGCTCGCGCGCTCCGGCGCGCACGATGTCGATCGCGGCAGCGTAATCCATCTGCACCGGCCCGATCAGCGAGATCGTGCCGAGCCTCCGCTGCGCCAAGCCGTAGCCCGTCGCCACCACCGAGAGCGAGCGCAGCCCGGGCACCTCGTTCTCGGCGCCGATCCGCACGTACACGCCGGGTTGGCTGATCGCGCGCCGCAACATCTCGAGCAGCGCCACGCGATGTTCCAGCAACGCGAGCAGCTCGCCGGCCTCGGCCGGCGCGACGAAGCGGTGCGCGCCCAGCAGGCGTGATGTGCCGTCAACGTAGAGCACGTCCTCGGCGCCGCCGGCAAGCTCGGTGAAGGCGGGCGCGAGTCGATCGATGAAGGCCCGCTCGCGCGCGCTCAGCTCCGGGTCGGCGAGACGGCCGAGCAGCATTCGCGCGCCGAGCGGCAGGCCGCCGACGCGCTCGTTGAGGTACTCCCCGGCCCACGCGATCAGGCCCGAGTCGATCGTCGTCTCGAATGCGCCGACGAACTTGGAGACACCGCCGGAGGAGGTGATGATCACGACCATCACGACGCTCGGCTGCAGCGTCAGCACCTCGATATGGCGAATCGTGGCACTGTCGAGCGCCGGAGCGGTGGCGACCGCCAGCAGATTGCTGACCTGCGACAGCGTCTCGGTCGTGACGCGCAGCGCTTCGTCAAGCTCGCGGCGAACGTGCGTCAAGTCGAGCGGCGCGACGGCGCCGCGCTGCTCGGGCGCGGCGAGCAGGCGATCGACGAGGTAGCGCTGGCCGGCGTCCGTCGGCAGGCGCCCGGCCGAGGTGTGCGGGTGCGCGAGCAGCCCCCGCGCCTCGAGCAGCGACAACTCGTAGCGGATCGTCGACGGGCCGCAGTCGACGCCCGGGTCGGCGGCGAGCGCCTTTGACGCGACCGGCTGGCCGGTCGCCGCATAGCTCTGGACCACCTTGCGCAGGATGATTTCTTGGCGCGGGGTGAGCGTCGTCATGATCCGATTCTACGAAGCCGCCGCACGCGGGTTGACGGGCGTCTCGTCAGACCTCGAGTTCGACGGTGGCGGCGCGAATGATCGCCTTGCCCTGCTGCTGGACCGTCGCACTGACAATCACGCGCTCGGCGGCCCGCTCCTTCACGATCGAGTTGATCACGATCTCCTGCTCCGGCACGGCGATCCCGCGGAACTGGACCGCCAGCCGCTTGAGATGCTCGGGCCCACCCAGCGCCTCGGTCTGCGCGCGCGCGAGCAGCGCCATCGTGTAGAGGCCGTGGAGGATTCGGCCCGGCAGTCCGACCGATTGCGCGAACTGGTCGTCGAGATGGATCGGGTTGAAGTCGCCGGAGGCGCTGGCGTAGCGCGCCGTGGCGCAACGGTCCGGCGTGACCCGCAGCTCCGCCAGCGCGACGCCCGGCTCGAGCTTCATGCGCGGGGTCTCACGATCTGCGTCCAGGTGCCGCTGCTGACCAGTTCGCCGCGCTGGTTGGTTGATCGCGAGGCCAAGACGTAGAACCCCATGCCGAGCCGTTCGTGGATGTCGGCGACCGTGACCTGCGTTGTGATCTGCTCACCCGCGAGCACGAGCGGTCCCCATTCGAACTCCTGCCCGCCGTGCACGAGCATCGCGAAGTCGATCCCGACCGCCGGGTCGCGCAGCGCCTGCTCGATCGCCGAGGAGCAGTAGACCACGACGAACATCGGCGGCGCCACGAGGTCGGGGTGTCCGGCCGCCGCTGCTGCGTCGAGATCGAGATGAACAGGGTCGGTTTCGCCGACGGCGCGGGCGAATTCGCGGATCTTCTCGCGCCCGACGGCGTAGGTGTGCGGCTCGAACGCGTGCCCGAGCGCCTGCAGGTCGAGCGCCATCGGCGGCGCGCGCTCAGCCGCCGACCGACCAGGTGTCGCCGGCGTTCAGCAGACGTTCGAGGCCGGCCGTGCCGAAGCTCGCCTGCGCCTGGAGCAGCTCGGCCGCGAGGCCGGCCGCCGGCGTCTGGCGGGGAGCAGCCCGGAAGATCCCGATTGGCGTGGCTCCGCCCTCGAGCTCGGACAGCCGGCTGAGCGCGAATGCGAGGCTCGGATCCTCGCGGTGGCAGTCGTGAACCAGCAGCGCGTCCTCGCCGACCGTCGCGACGGCGGCGATCTGCAGGTTTCCGTCGGCGCCGCGTACCACGCCCATCTCGCGCTCGGCGCCGAAGCGGATCGGCGCTCCGTGCTCCAGCGCGATGACGTTCGCGTCACGCGTCTGCTTCTCGCTCAGCGCATCGAAGGCGCCGTCGTTGAAAACCGGGCAGTTCTGGTAGATCTCGATCAGCGCCGCGCCAGGGTGCGCCGCCGCGGCGCGCAGCATCGCGGGAAGGTGCTGCTTGTCGGTGTCGAGCGTGCGCGCGACGAACGTCGCACCCGCGCCGAGTGCCAGGGAGATCGGGTTGAACGGCGCGTCCGTCGACCCGAACGGCGTCGACTTGGTGACCTTGCCCAACTCGCTCGTCGGCGAGGCCTGACCCTTCGTCAGGCCGTAGATGCGGTTGTTGNNAGGTGGTTGCCGCCGATCGAGAGCGCGTCGCCGTCCCCGGACACGACCCACACCGAGAGGTCGTGACGCGCGGCAGCGAGCCCGGTCGCGAGCGCCGGCGCGCGGCCGTGGATGCCGTGCATCCCGTAGGTGTTCATGTAGTAGGAGAAGCGCCCGGCGCAGCCGATGCCGGAAACGAACACGGTTCGCTCAGGCGGGATCCCCAGCTCGGGCAGGAAGCCCTGCACCGCCGCGAGGATCGCGTAGTCCCCGCAACCCGGGCACCAGCGCGTCTCGGCCGGCGACTGGAAGTCGGCCTTCGTCAGCTCTCGTGCGCCGTTGGGGGAGTCCACGGCACTCATCTCGCAGCCGCCCGCCTCATAGCCGGTTCAGCAGCTCCCGTTCCATCTCCGCTGCCAGCAGCGGCCGCCCCTGGGTGACCGCGTAGCTGTCGATCTCGCGCCCGAACTCGGCGCGCAGCACCCGCACCAGCTGGCCGTCGTTCATCTCGGCCACGAGCACCCGCTTGAAGCCTCCGAGCACCTCGCCGGTGTTCGCCGGCAGCGGGTTGAGGTTGTAGAACTGGGCGTGGGCCACAGGGTGCCCGCCGTCGCGCAGCCGCCGCACAGCGGCCCGCAGCGTGCCCCAGCTCGATCCCCAGCCGAGCACGAGCAGTTCGGCGTCAGGATCGGCGTCGACGACGAGCGGCGGCACCTCGATCCCTGCGATCCGCCGGCGCCGCTGATCGGTCATGAGCTGGTGGTTCTCGGACTCGTAGGAGATCCCGCCGCCGGGCTGGGACTTCTCGATCCCGCCGATCCGATGCTCGAGGCCGGGTGTGCCAGGCACTGCCCACGGCCGCGCGCCGTCGGCGTTGCGCGCGTAGGCCTCGAACGGCTCGTGCCCGTCGGCGCTCGCAAACGCCGGGTCGATGCTCGGCAGCGAGTCCACGTCGGGGATCCGCCATGGCTCGGACGAGTTGGCCAGGAAGAGGTCACTAAGCAGGATCACCGGCGTGCGGTAGCGCACCGCGATCCGCACGGCTTCGAGCGCCGCGTCGAAGCACTGAGCCGGCGTGCACGCGCAGACGATCGGCAGCGGCGACTCGCCGTGGCGGCCGTAGAGCGCCATCAGCAGATCGGACTGCTCGGTCTTCGTCGGCATGCCCGTTGAGGGGCCGGCCCGCTGGACGTCGATGATCACCATCGGCAGCTCCAGCATCACCGCGAGCCCGATCGTCTCGGCCTTCAGGTCCATCCCGGGCCCGCTGGTCGCCGTGACGCCGAGCGCGCCCCCGAAGGCGGCGCCGAGCGCCATGCCCGCGGCGGCGATCTCGTCCTCGGCCTGAATCGTGCGCACGCCCGCGTCGCGATGGAGCGCCAGTTCGTGCAGCAGCTCCGACGCCGGCGTGATCGGGTAGGACGCGAAGACCAGCTGCAGGCCGCTGCTCACACTCGCGGCGACCAGGCCGAGCGACATCGCGGTCGTCCCATTGACGGTGCGGTAGGTCCCGGGCGGCATGTCGTGCGCCGCCGGGACGCGGACCTGGATGTCGATCAGCTCGGTCGTCTCGCCGAACGCCCAGCCGGCGCGGAACGCCGCCAGGTTCGCCTCGAGTACGGGCTTGCGGCCGGCGAAGCGCTTCTCGATCCAGCCCTCGGTGACCGAGGTCGGGCGTTCGTAGAGCCACGACACCAGGCCGAGCGCGAAGAGGTTCTTCGCCCGCAGCGCGTCGCGCGCCGAAACGTCGGCCATCCCCTCGACGGCGCGCTGGCTGAGCGCGCTCATCGGGATCCGCCGGACGACGAAGCCCTCCAGCGAGCCGTCGTCGAGCGGGTTTTCCTCATAGCCCGCCTTCTGCAGGTTGCGTTTCGTGAAGGCGTCCTCGTTGGCGATGATCGTCGCCCCGCGTTCGAGGTCGCCGGTGTTCGCCTTCAGCGCGGCGGGGTTCATCGCGATCAGCACGTTGGGCGTGTCACCCGGCGTGACGATGTCGCGCGCGGCGAAGTGGATCTGGAAGCTCGATACGCCGGCGAGCGTGCCGGCCGGCGCGCG
>PMKB01000146.1 GCA_003157595.1 Solirubrobacterales bacterium | reverse complement strand
GGCCAGCAAGCCGGCGCGAGCGTCGCCACAACGAGTGCCAGCACCCGTGGCCAGGGGGAGACCGAGAACACGGCGCCACGCTCGGCCGCGCTCAGCAGGGGTGGGGGAGAGCACGCCGAGACGCCACGCACACCAACCACCGCGAGCCGCGGCGCGCAGGGCGCAAGCCGCCGCACGCCTGGCGGGCAGCGACAAAGCGATGCGCCAGCCGCCCGCAACAGCGCCACCACCAGCAGCGGCGCACGCGCGTCAAGCATGCCCGCACAGACACCACGCGCAGCGACACCACGGCCGCCCGCTACACCGCGACCGGCGCACCCCGCCCGATGAGCGAGACGACCTACCGCTTCGCGCCACACCCCGGCGGCGGCCTGATCCTCGGCCTGCGACCCGCACAGCTCGTGATCCTGATCGCCGCCGGGGTGATCGCGCTGGACGCACTGCGCGCCGGCGCGCTCACCGGGCTCGCGCTCGCCCTGGTGATCATCACCGCGGGCGCCGCGCTCGCACTGATCCCGCTGCGCGGGCAGACACTCGAGCAATGGGTGCCCGTCACGCTGCGCTACGCGCTCGCACGCCTCGACCGAAGCCACCGCTTCCGCGCACAACGCGCGCAGCTCGGCCACATCATCCAGATCCCCGGCGGCACGCTCGACCCGCAACCGCCAAGCGCACCGCGGGCACGGCCCGCCGAGCTCGCCGACATCGAGCTGCTAGAAGTCGCGCTCGCCCGCTACGAGGGCGCGCCACTCGGCGTCGTCAAAGACCGTCGCGCGCACACCCTCACCGCGACGCTGCGGGTCAGCGGCCGCGCGTTCGCGCTACTCGCACCCGAGGAGCGCGAAGCGCGCCTGGAGGAATACGGCGCCGTGCTTGCCGCGCTCGCCCGCGACGACTCGCCCGTGCGGCGCATCAGCTGGATCGAGCGAACGCTGCCAGCCGACGCTGACGCGCTCGGCAGCTACCTGCTCGAAGCCAAACGGATCGACGCGACGCTCGAAGACCCGCCCGACGAGCTCGTCAGCTACCTCCAGCTGATCGGCCGTGCCGGCAACGTCGCAGAAGAACACGAGCTGCTGTTCAGCCTGCAGATCGACACCCACCGCCCCGCGGCCCGCCGCGCGATCGCCCGCATGGGCGGCGGTGACCTCGGCGCGCTCGCCGTCCTCGCCGACGAAACCGGCCAACTGATCGAGCTGCTCGACGAAGCCGCCATCACCGTCACCGGCCTGCTCACCAAAGCCGGCCTCGCCGCCGCGATCCGCGGCGGCTACGACCCCTGGGGCGCCCGCCAACGCCAACGCCAGCTCGACCCAGGCGCCGGCGACCCAGGCATCGCCGCGCACACCGCAACACCAGCCGCACGCGANNCGCGCACTGTTCCTGCAGCCGCTGCTGATGGACACGCGCTGCGTGCGCTCCGTCGCGATGGTGATGGAGCTCGTCGGGCCCGGCCGCGCCGCACGCCACGCCGAACGCGCCGCGACCGAAGCGGCGACCGAGCAGAGCCTGCGCCAGCGCGTCGGCCAGCGCACCAGCCAACGCCAAGCCCAACGCGACAGCGCCGCCGAGCAACGCGAACGCGAGCTCGCCGAAGGCCACGCCGCGATCCGCTACGCCGCCTACATCACCGTCAGCGTCCGCGACAGCGGCCCCGGCTCACTCGACGACCTCGAAAGCGCCGTCGCCCGCGTCGAGCTCGAAGCCAAACGCGCGCCGCTGCGCCTCGAGCGGATGTGGGGCCAGCAAGCCGAAGCGCTGACCTACTCGCTGCCGCTCGGCAGGGGCCTTCGATGAGCCCCCGCGGCCAGCGCCACGACCAACGCGCCGCAGAACGCGAGCAGCGGACGCGCCGGCGCAGCCTCGCCCACCGCGAGCACTCCCAGGCGCCGACGATGCGCCTCACGCGCCTGCGCCGCCCGGCCGAGCGCGCCGCGCACCAGCTCTCAACCGCACACTTCCAAGCCGCCTACCCCGCAGTCGCCGAACCGGGCCTCGGCTCGCGCGGCGTCTACATCGGCCGTGACATGCACGGCGGGTCATTCGTGTACGACCCGTGGGTCCTCTACGCGCAGGGGCTGCTCAACGACGCGAACATGCTGATCCTCGGGCGCCCCGGACACGGCAAGAGCGCGCTGGTCAAAGCCTGGATGTACCGCAGCCGCGTGTTCGGACGGATCTGCGAGCTGATCGACCCCAAAGGCGAATACCAGGCGCTCGTCCAAGCCCTCGGCGGCAAGATCCTCAGCTTCACCCCCGGCGGGCAAACCCGGCTCAACCCGCTCACACGGCTCGGCAGCCGCGAANNAATGCGCGAAGGGCTGCTCGAGGCGATCGCCCGCGCGATGCTCGACCGGCCGCTCACCCAACCCGAAGCGCTCGGCCTGTCCGCCGCCCTGGCGGCCGCCGATCAACACGCCGACGGCCGCGACGTCTGCATCCCCGACGTCACCGCGCAACTCCGCGACCCCAGCCAGGAGCTCGCCGCCCAGCTCGCCGCCAGCCGACGCGAAGCGCAAGCCGACCTGCGCGAATGCGCACTCGCGCTGCAACGCCTCACGCACGGGCCGCTCAGGGGCATGTTCGACCAGCCAACCCAGGCCAGCGAAGCGGTCTGGGACGCCCCGGCCGTCTGCCTCGACCTCTCCCAAGTCGGTGTCGGCCAGGCCCAATCGAACCTCGCGGTCGCGATCGTCATGGTCTGCGCCTCCGCGTTCCTCGACGCCAAACGCCGCGAGCGCGCGCTCGCCGCACGCGCCGCCGGACGCGACCCTGACAAGACCACCAGAGGCAACGACGAGTGCTGGCGCGGACTACCGATCCCCGGCCTCGCCGAGTACTACCAGTCCGCGTTCAAGCTCTCGCGCGACAGCGGCGTCCAGCACATCCTCGCACTGCACCGCCTCTCCGATCTGCGCAGCGCCGGCGATGACGGCTCACGCCAACAGCGCCTCGCCCAGGGCCTGCTCGCCGAGGCCTCGACGACCGTCATCTACCGCCAACACGCCCAAGAAGTCCCCGACACCGCAGAGGCGCTCGGACTCTCCAGCACCGCGCGCGAGCGAATCGCGCGCCTCCCACCAGGCGTCGCATTGTGGTGCGTCGGCGGCCGCTGCTTCGAGGTCCGCCACATCCTCTCAGACCAAGAATGGGCGCTGATCGACACCGACCAGGCAATGGGCGCACGGCGCCAAACCACACCCCCCGAGAGCGACGACCCGGAGCTCGGGACGGCCGCTTCGGTGGCGCCATGAACCAACGTGAACGCCGCGCGATCGACCTCGTGCTGGTCCTCGCGATCGCCGCGATCGCCGTCCCCGTGATCACCGTCTGGCTCGCCGGCGTGCTCGCCGGCCTGCTCGCCAGCGGCACCCCGGTCACCCTCAGCATCAGCAGTGCGCTCGCCGCCGCCGTCGCGCTGCCCGCCCACACCGCACACCCCGCCACGGCCTGGCCCGCGTCGAGCCGCGCCCTGCTGCCGGGCTCGCTCGCGCTGCAGATCACGCTCGCGCTTTGCGCGACCGCTGTCCTCGCGGCCCTCGCCGGCGTCAGCGCCGTGATCGCCCGTCGGCTGCACCGCCGCCAGCGCGACCGTGCCGCGCGCTTTGCCAGCAGCAGCGAGCTCAGCGAACTGCACGCCACCGCCGCGCAGGCCGGACGGATCACACTCGGCGAACACGACGGGCGGCTGATCGCCGCCGAGCCGCGCGCCTCGGTGCTCTGCGTCGGCCCCGCACAGTCCGGCAAAACGACCGGGCTGATCATCCCCGCCGTCCTCGAATGGCAAGGACCGGTCGTTGCGACCTCCGTCAAAGCCGACGTCGTCCACGAGACCCACCGCGCACGCCGCCAGCTCGGCGACGTCCTGATCTTCGACCCGACCGGCTGCACCAACCTCGACCACACACCCTGGTCGCCGATCGCCGCCGCACGCACCTGGGAAGGCGCCCGGCGGACCGCCGCCAACCTGCTCGGCGTCGCCGACCAGGGCGCCGGGCAAAACAACGAGGAGACCTTCTGGAAGCCCGCCGGCGCGCGCTACCTCGCACCCCTGCTGCTCGCCGCAGCGCACGCCGACCTGACGATGCGCGACGTCCTGCGCTGGGTCGCCTCGATGAACCAGGACGAGCCCACCGTGCTGCTCAAGGACTGCCCGAACCCCGGTGCGCAGCCCGGCCTCGAAGCACTCCAATCCGTCTGGGCCGCCGACCACCGGCTGCGCTCCAGCCTGATGCAGACCGTCGCCACCGGCCTCGACGCCTGGCAGGAGCCAGTCATCGCCAGAGCGACCGCCGGCGAGAACCAGATCAGCGCCAAACGCCTGCTCGACGGCCACAACACCCTCTACCTGATCGCCCCCGCCCACGAACAGCGCCGACTACGCGGCCTGTTCACCGCGCTCGTCGCCGACGTGACCGCCGCCGCGTTCGAGCGCTCCGCCTCGACCGGGCAGCCGATCGACCCGCCGCTACTGCTCGCCCTCGACGAGATCGCCAACATCGCGCCGCTCGCAAACCTCGACGAGATCGCCTCCACCGGACCCGGCCAGGGCGTGCAACTCCTCACCGTCGTGCAGAACATCAGCCAGGCCGCCGACCGCTGGGGCCGCGACCGCGCCGAAACGATCATCGCCAACCACCGCGCCCGCCTGTTCTGCTCCGGCATCGGTGACCGCGCGACCCTCGAATACCTCTCGCACACACTCGGCGAAGAGGAGATCAGCCGC
>PMKB01000128.1 GCA_003157595.1 Solirubrobacterales bacterium | reverse complement strand
TTCCGCATCCCGACGGGCCGACGACGACCATCAGCTCTCCGTCGTCGATGTGGAGATCGAGGTCGTGAACGGCCTCGAATCCGTTGTCGTAGACCTTGCTAACCCGCTCTAGGCTGATCGATGCCATGTTGTCCTCCTCTGCGGGCGACGCCCGCGAATCCCCGTCGTAGGTGATGGCCCGCCGACGGCGGGCGCGTCGTCATCCACGATTGCGCGGTCGAGACGGAGCACCGACCATCCGTCGATGATCGATACGCGGCAGAGCATGGATCGTCCTTCGCGGTGTGAGCCGAGGCTGGTCTCGAGCGGCTCGAATGTTCCCGCGCCACGACCGAGCACCGCTGCGTGGGCGCGCCACCGCTCGGGGGAGTCGACTAGAACTGAGATGTCCGCCTGCGTGCAGCTGCCTGGAGCGGTTGCCGACATCCACGAACCGTCCGTGCTGCCGGAGAGGTCGAGGAGGCTGATGACGACGCTATCGTCGCTGGGCAGGACGCGTACGAAGAGCGAACCCCCTGTCGGCTCGGGGCTGACGGTTCCCGCCCACGAAACCGAGACTGCCGCGTTCTCGTCGTCGAGCTCATACCAGCTCGTATCGGCGTTGCGCATGAACAGGTCCTTGCAGCGCAAGCCGAAGCGGTGCCAGGCGAGCACCCGTTTCAGTTCCTCTGCCCCGAGTTGCTCGTGGTCGACGTAGTAGGGGTGACATAGGACGCCCGCGTTGTCGCCCCAGATCAGGGTGCTGATGCCGAGGGTCGTGGCGACCGCCTCGCTCAGCACTGCCGTGTTCAGCGCCGCCTCTCGTGCGCCATTCCAGACCGGCGGGTAGATCGCGAGCGTGTCTCCTTGGCTCGCGTGGCAACCGGCGCTTCGCTGCATCAGACCCTCGAGGTGGCGCCACTTGTCATTCGGCGGCCACACCTCGACGTAGCGGAATCCGGGTTTGGCGGGTGGCGTGAATCCTCTCGGCACGCCGTTGACCTGGTTGAAGCTGAGGACGTCGCGGGGTCGCTGTGCGCGCACCTCGTGTACGAAGGCGACGTAGCCCGAGTCCGCGGATGTTGGACGCCCCTGGGAGTCGACGGCGCAGCGGGGGTAGCCGTAGGTGTCGAGGTGAAATCCGTTGAAGCCAAGCGTCCCAGCCGCCCGGCCGTAGCTCTCGATCCAGTGCTGTTGCCATCCCGGGTTGGCTGGGTCCATGATCTGGAGCAGATCTCCGAGCGAGTGTGGTGCTCCGTCGTTTCGGTACAGACGCCACTGCGGGTGCGCGTCGGCGAACTCCTCGTCTGCGGCGCAGACCGGAGCGTAGGCCTGCGCGACCGCGCCGAGTTGCCTGATGCCGTGGACCAGCCGCTCGAGCGCTGCTCGCTCGATCGGTCGGCCCAGCGGGTCGCAGTAGGAGCCAGGATCCGCCAGTGGTGCCGAGTAGCGCTCCATCCAGTCGTAAACCTGCACGACCGTGCAGCGCAGACGGCGCAGCCACTCCAGCACCGCAGGCACACCCTCGGCGTCGAACGACGTGGCGAACCCAATGATCGGGTCGTCACCGAGATGCGCTCGGATACTGACGAACTCCTCGGCGAGGATGGCGCCTTCAGACGATCGCAGCTCGACGGCATGGGTCCCGACCGGGAGCTCCGAGATCCGCGCCGCGCCACCGGCTACTTCCGCCGCGAACTCCTCGCCAAAGGCGGTGCGAACAACTACCTCACTTGCGTCAGTAGGGAGGCCGGCGAGCACGATCTGCTCGCCGACCAGATATGCGCAACGAAGGCCGGAAAGCAGATCGGGGTTCAACTCGTCGTGTTCGGGCGTCACTTTGCCTCCTCGAACAGAGGCGTCGAATTCTCCACAGCTGTGCGTGCGGCCCGCAGCGCCTGGCCGCAGCTGACGACGGGCGCCTCAGCCACCACCACGCTCCCGAGGCTGGTACGGCGATCGCCGAGGCAGGCCAACGCGGTCAACGAATACCGCCTAGCGACACGCCGCGTTGGAACCATCGCTGTGCGATCAGATAGACGAGCACGCTGGGAATCGTCGCGAACACGGAGCCGGCAAAGAATGGTCCCCACTGGGTCGTGTGTTGGCCAATGAAGAAATTGAGTCCTATCGGCAGCGTCCGGTTCGATGGCGTGTTGATGAGCGTGAGTGCAATCACGAACTCCTCCCAGGCGAAGTTGAACGTGAACATGGCGACGATCGCGAGCGCCGGCCGTGAGAGTGGCGCGATGAGCCGCGTGAGCACCCGAAGCGTGCTGGCACCGTCGAGGCGGAACGACTCCTCCAACTCCTTCGGGACCGACTCGAAGAAGCCTCGCAGCAAGAAGATCGAGAACGGGAGGTTCTCGCTGGAATAGATCAGAACCAGGCCCTTCAGCGAGTCGGTCAGATGCAGCCGCGCCATCAAGATGTACTGCGGGATGATCAGATCGACACTCGGTACGGCCAGGGCCGCTAGAAAGACGTAAAAGATGACCTCTTTGAACGGGAACTTGTAGCGAGCAAACGCGAACGCGGCCAGCGACGCGAAGGACACCGTGATCACGACTGTCGCGAGGGCCACAATCATGCTGTTGAAGAAGAAGTGGCCGAAGCTGTTCTCGGACCAAGCTTGCACGTAGTTCTGCACCGTTGGATGCGCGGGGACGAGGACGGGGTGCGATTCCAGAATGTCGCTGGTCGGCTGGAACGACAGCGAAACCATGTAGAGCAGTGGAAAGACCGACACGGCCGCGAACACGCATGCGGCGACGAGGCGGGTCTTCTTCCAGCTCCGGACCCCGAACAGACCTGGCTCTGTCGTGCGTCGCGCACGGCGCCGCGGTGCGCGTGCGCCACTCTTGCGGCCGTCCAGCACCGTTGGGAAACCAGGCCCGGTCATGTGACGTCGTCTCGGCGCAGTACTTGGATCTGAAGGATGCTGAGAGCAAGCACTACCACGGCCATGACGGATGCGATCGCGGCGGCGTAGCTGAATTGGAAGAACGTGAAGGCCTGCTGGTAGGCGTCGCTAAGCAAC
>PMKB01000183.1 GCA_003157595.1 Solirubrobacterales bacterium | reverse complement strand
CCAGTCCGCAAAGCCGGTCTGCGGGTGGAGCTTCAGCGTCCCGATCGTCGGGAAGTACAGCGCGTCGGCGATCGGCTTGATCGTGGCCTTGAGGCCGATCGCGTTGAGCACGCTGGCGTAGTAGGTGCAGAACTGCGTGCGCGGAACGCGCTCTTCGCTGTACACCGTGACCGCAGCGCCCAGGTCGCCGGACTTCTTGACGAGCGCCTTGGCCTTCGCGAGGTTCGGAGCACCATCGGGGTTGATTCCGTAGGGGCACAACGTGGTCGGATGACCGATCATGCCGGGCGGCNNAACAGCCGGGACTGATCGTCCCGCTGGCCAGCTTCGAGAGCACGCGGCGGTCGATCGCGAGATCGACTGCCTCGCGCACCAGTTGGCTGTTGAACGGCTTCTCCGTCACGTTGAGGAAGAAGTAGAAGTTCTGCACCACCGGAATGGTCTTGTAGCGGCTCGCTGCGGTGCTCTTGATCTGGGGCAGGAGCGACGGAGTGATCGAGTCGCCCGTGTCGAACAGATCGTCGGTGTTATTGAGAACGTCCTCGGTCTCGGTCGCGGTGTTGCTCTCGACCCTGGCGTCGACCGTCACGGAGCCCTGCGGGATCCCCGGGATCGCCTCCTTGGCGTAGTACGGGTTGATCGCTCCGACCCATGACTTGTTGGGCACCACGTTGGTGATCATGTAGGGCCCGACGCCCGGGGGCGGGGCGTTGCTGAGGTTGGTCATCGCGGTACCGGTCGGCACCAAGCCCGACGAGGGGAACGCGAGGATGTTCAGAAACGCGCCGTAGGGGGCGAGCAGGTGAATCGTGATCTGGCCGGTCGCGTCGTTGGCGACGATGCCGCTGATCGACGTCGACTTGCCGGTCGAGTAGGCCAGCGCTCCGACGATGTTGCCGGTGTAGAAGCTGTCACCGCCCCAGGTGAGCTTCAGCGCACGCTCGATGCTGTAGGCGAAGTCGCTCGCCTTGACGGCGTTGCCGTTGGAGTACACGAGGTTCGGGCGCAGCGTCATCGTGTACGTCTTGCCGCCGTTGCTGACGACCGGCAGCCCCTGCGCCAGCGCAGGAATCACGGCGCCGCCTGCAGCGCCCACTTTGTGGGCGTAGGTGTACAGACCAAGGTAGCTGACCCACGTGGCCTCGCCACCCTGAGTCGTATAGGTCTTCTGCGGATCGAGATAATCCGGCGCGGTCCCGTAAACGATCGTGACCGTTGGGGCTGCGGCGATGTGCGCCGCACCTGCGGCGGTGGCCCACAGGGTCGCCGCCGTGCCCAAGGCGACCGCGACGGTCGCTCCGAGCAGTACTCGCAAAGTCTTTGGCACGGGATTCCTCCTCAGGAAAGTGTTGCCTACCACGGCCGAGTGTAAGTCACTGCGCCGGTTCGGGGCGCCACACGACCCGACGTCCGGACGAACCGTCCATCGATCGGCCCGTCAGTGGGACCAAACGTCCCTGTACGGCTATTCGGCAACGTCTGTGGAGGCCGTCGGCCGGCAGCCGAGGCGGAGGCCCGCGTGCCCACGGCGCCGGCCACCCGGCATGATTCGCGCACGCCCCGCTCCGGCCCCTCCCAAGAGCACGGACCAGACGCCCGCAGCGCAGTCGCTGCGGGCGCACGCAAACAGCACGCGCTGGAGCTGTTCGCCGGCCTGCCCCGCCACTACGATCGCGCCGGCGCCGTGCTCAGCTTTGGCCAGGATCCGCGGTGGCGCGCCGCGATGGTTGCGGCGGTGCACGCGCGCCCGGGCCAGCGGGTGCTCGACGTGGCGACCGGCACCGGTCTTGTCGCCAGCGCGCTCGTGCGCCGCTACGACATCGAGGTGGTCGGCCTCGACCAGAGCGCCCAGATGCTCGCGGCGGCGCGGGCGCGTCTGGCGCGCTCGCCGGAGCTCGCAGCGCGGATCACGCTGCTCGAAGGCCAGGCCGAGCGGCTGCCGTTCGCCGATGGCGAGTTCGACCACCTGACCTTCACCTACCTGCTGCGCTACGTCGATGACCCGGCGGCGACGCTGCGCGAGCTGGCCCGCGTCGTCGCGCCCGGCGGGCGGATCGCCTCGCTCGAGTTCGGCGAGCCCGCGCGTCAGCCTTGGCGTGCGCTGTGGGGCGCGTACACGCGTGGCGCCCTGCCGGCACTCGGGCGCACGGTGTCCGGCGAGTGGGCGCGGGTCGGGCGCTTCCTCGCCACCAGCATCCCCGACTTCTATGCCCGCCATCCGCTCGACACGCTGCAGACATACTGGGAGGCGGCGGGCATCGGCGGCGTCCAGACGCGGTTGATGAGCTTCGGCGCCGGCGTCGTGACGACGGGCACCAGAGATGGCACGCGCCGCGCCGCCGGCTGAGCGCCCGGCGTTCTACGCGCTCGCCGCGGGGGGCTGGCGCGACCTCGTCACGCTGCTGCATCCCCCCTACACCGCGTGGCATCTCAGCTACGTCGCGATCGGCGCCGCGATGGCGCCGCACCTACATGCCTCACGCCTGCTGGCGGCGCTGGCGGCGTTCTTCCTCGCAGTCGGCGTGGCCGCGCACGCGCTCGACGAGCTTCGCGGCCGCCCGTTGGGCACGCGGCTCCCCGACGGCGCGCTGATCGCACTCGCGCTCGTCGGGCTGAGCGCCGCGGCGGCGATCGGGATCTACGGCGCCACCACCGTATCGCTCAGCCTGCTGCCGTTCACCGCGGTCGGGGTGTTCCTCGTGCTGGCCTATGACCTGGAGTGGTTCGGCGGCCGCTTCCACACCGATGTGTGGTTCGCGCTGGCCTGGGGAGCGTTTCCTGCCGCCACCGGCTTCTGGGTCAACGCCCTGGGGCTCCATGTGGCCGGCGTGCTCGCCGTTGGGGCGTGCTTCGCACTGAGCCTCGCGCAGCGACGACTGTCGAGCCCGGCGCGCGAGCTGCGCCGGCGGACCGCGTCGGTCAGCGGCGAGCAGCGCCTGCGCGACGGCCGCGTGATCGCGCTCGACGCGCACTCGCTCGCGGCGCCACTGGAAGGCGCGCTGGCGGCCTGCGCGCTGGCCGTGACGCTGCTCGCGGTCGCGCTCGTCGTGCTGCGACTGAGCTGATCGGCCGCCTTGGACGCGGAGTACTGCGATGACTTCTCAGCGCTGTTCGGCGCGGCGCACCGCCAGCGACAGCGTCTCCAGCCCGACGAGACCCTGAAACGCCGCGATGAAGGGCTCTAGCGCCCGCAGGTAGACCGCGGCACGGCGGTCCACCGGGGCGATGCGAACCTCGCTGCGCAGCGCGGCGCCGTGGGCCACCGGCTCGGCCCAGTGCGCAAACAGCACGCGCACCGTGCCCGGCTCCTCCCAGTCAAGGAAGGCCTGAGGGTCCACGAGTGAGGCGAACTCGGCGCGCACGGTCCAGATCCGCCCGCACAGCCCCGACAGGGCCCAGGTCGGCCCCTGCGCGAGCGGGAGGAAGGGCGGTGCGCGAAACAGCTCCTCGAAGGTCATCTCGGGCCGGCTGCCCGGCAGGCGCACCGTGACGAGCCGGCCGAGCAGCCGGCAGTCACGCAGCGTGACGGTGGCCGCGGCGCGCCAAAGCTCCTCGACGCCGGCGCTGCTCTCGCGCCGGTGCCTTGTGCGCACCGCCGGCTCGCGCAGCCAGCGATCGAGATCCGGGGGCATCGTGCGTCAGTTTCACCGATTCGACGCCTTGGCGACGAGTATCATGTGTGAATGAGCACGCATGCGGACCGGGCTGCCGAGCAGCGGCGCCTCAAACTGGACGAGATCAAAGCCCAGGTGAAGGCGGGCTCGCTGACGATCCGGCAGATGACCCCCAAGGAGCGCAAGAGCTTCCCGCCGCAGCCGCCGAAGGAACGCACGAACCGCAGCCGCTGAATCTGGCGGCGAGGTCGTGACGGGCGGTTGTCACGGTCCGGCGCCAGCGGCGCCGGCATAAATCAAACTCAGTCCGCCGGCCCGTTCACGAGCGTCACAGTGGCGCTGTGCGAAGTGCCCGCCGGGTCGACCCAGGCTAGCGCGACGCGGTCGCCCGGATGATGGGTGTCCATCAGCGAGAGCAGTGCGCTCGCGGAGTTGACGGCCTTGCCGCCGAGTCCGGTGATCGTGTCGTAGGTGTTGGCGGTGGTGCCGGAGGATGCGAGGCCGGTGCCGGCGGCCGGCGTGCCCTGGACGACGCCGCAGACGAGCGCACCGGCGGCGCCCGAGCCACCGCCTGCGATCCCGGTGCTCTGGTTGATGCAGCGGGTGTTGCTGGAGACATAGACGCCGATCAGCGCGGTCTCGCCGATGTGAATCACGCTGGAACTCTGGCCTGCAAGGATCTGGCTGCTGATCGTCAGGACCTGGTTGATCGGGATCGCGAATCCCTGGCCCGCGCTGGCGGACTGGAAGCTGAAGTTCGACGACGCCGCGGTGTCCATGCCCACGACCTTGCCGCCGCTGACGAGCGGGCCGCCCGAATCGCCCGGCTCGAGCGCGCCGTTGATCTGGATGACACCCTTCAGGCGCTCGGTGTTGCCCGCCTCATAGCTGTCGCCGGCGGTGATCGAGCGGTGAAGCCCGGAGACCGAGCCGGCCGCGACACTCGGCGTGCCACCGACGCCGCCGGCATTGCCGATCGTGAGCACACCGCTACCGACCTTGAGCGTCGAGGAGTTTCCGAGCGGCACGGTGGAGAGGCCTGAGGCGTTCTCGAGCTGGATGACCGCGACGTCCTGGGAGCGGTCGTAGCCGACCACGCGAGCGGTGTAGGTGCGGCCGTTGCCGATGTCGTAGACGGAGATCCGCGTGGCGCCGGAGATCACGTGGTTGTTGGTGATCACCTCGCCGCCCGAGGTCACGACCATGCCCGTGCCGGCCGCGGCTCCGCTGGAGGTCTCCGTGTTGACGTCAACTAGGCCGGGATCGATCTGCGTGGCGACGGAGGCGTCCGACGCGGAAGGCGTGGTGGTGGAGCTGCCGCCGCTGCTTTGGGGAAACAGGCTGCTGCCAGACGACGGGTTGGCCCCGCGCGGCGAGAACCGGAACCCGAGCGAGGGCGACGAGGCCGAGGTCTGGTTCGACGGCCAGAGGAAGTGAGCGACCGCGGCGCCTCCGAACGCGGCGAGCACAACGACGAGCACCGCAGCGGCGAACGGGCGGCGCATCGCGGCGGAAGGCGGACGGACCGGCGGGTCCTCGATCGGGGTGTTCGGGCTCTCTGCTGGGAAGGTCATGCTCCACATACTAGGCGTCGACCTTAGGCGGTCCTCAACGACAGATATGCGCCCGCTAACGGCTGCGCAGCTCTTGCGGCGGTCTGAACAGGGCGGGGGGCGCCCGCCAGGGCGGGG
>PMKB01000224.1 GCA_003157595.1 Solirubrobacterales bacterium | reverse complement strand
GCCGGCGCCCGGCGCGCCCGCGCCTGCCGCCGCTGAGACGCTCGCAGTCGCGGCCGGCGCGCCCGCGAGCTTCGCGTACTCGAACTGGAGCGCCGAGATCGCCTCTCGCAGCGGCCCGAGCGTCGGCCCCGCCTCGCCACGCTCCAGCACCGGCATCAGCGCCCGTGCCCCGTCGATCGCGTCGCGCACCTGGCCGAGATCGCGCTCGCCCTCGGTGCCCGGGTCGAGCCCCAGCCGCCGGCCCGCCAGGCTGATCAGCGACACGGCGGTCTGCACGATCACATCCGCCGGCGTCAGCAGGCGCAGCTGCTCCTCCCAGGCCGCGCGCAGCTGCTCCTCGCTCGGCTCGCCCCCCGCGCCGGTGATATTCGATTCCTCGGTCCCACCGCTCATGCTCGAACCTCCTCCGAATAGGTCGCACGTGTCTCGCGCACACAGCTTTCGAAAGCTTTGCGGATCGAGATGCCCGTCTCGATCATCGCGCGCTGGCGTTGCGCGCCGTTGGGCTCGCCGGACGGCTGCTCCAGCTCGAGCCGATAGGTCGCGCGCGCCGGCGCACTCCAGGCGAGCAGGCGCTCGACGATCTCGACCGACGGATACTCCTCGCCGGTCGTGAAGTCGATCATCCGCCCGTCAAGTCCGTAGCGGATCGCTCGCCACATGTTCTCCTCGATCAGGTACCCCGACAGCGGCTCGCCGCGATCGCCGTCGTCGAGCTCGAGCAGCGCCTGAGCCACACACGCCACGATCAGGCCCGCCAGCGCTTCGGACTCCGGCGCCGTCGCCTGCACGTCACAGATGCGAACCTCGACCGTGCCGTAGGAGAGATGTGGCCGGACCGACCACCACACCTGTGTGAACTCGATGATCGAGTGGGTGGCGATCAGCAGCTCGAGGTAGCGGCGGAAGGCCGTCCAGCCGCCGAAAGCGTGCGGAACGCCGCACCGAGGAAAGCTGCGCGTGAAGGTCTGTGTGCGCGCCGAGTGCAGCCCGGCGAGCCGGCCGTCCAGAAGGGGGGAGTTCGCGGAGACCGCCAGCAGCAGCGGCAACAGCGGGCGCATCCGGTCGCATACGCGCACCGCCCGGTCGATGTCGCGCACCCCCACGTGAACGTGCAGGCTGAAGGTGTTGTTGCGCCAGGCGACGTACTTCAGACCCTCCTCGACGCGGCGGTAGTGCTCGGTGTCGATGACTGGCTGCTCGCGGTAGTCCGCCCACGGGTGCGTGCCGGTCGCCCCAAGCTCCGCCGCGCGCGAGCCCGCCAGCGCGAACAGCGCACGCCGCCGCTCGCGCTGGCGGCGCAGCGCGTCGCTGAGATCGTCGCCGACACCCGAGATGATCTCGATCTCCGACGAGATCAGCTCACCGGTGATGTGCTCGTGCAGCAGCGGATCGACGAGCGCCGCCGCGTCGCGCAGTTCCTCGAAGCGCGGGGCGAGGTCGAGCGTCTGCGGGTCGAGGATCGAAAACTCCTCTTCGATCCCGACGGTCAGGTCGCTGGACGCTGCGAAAATCTCGACGGCGCGGTCGAGGTCGATCGTCGACACAGATCAGGCGAGATAGAAGTAGAGCGCGTAGAGCAGGTCGACGGCCGGACTCGAGGTGTGGACGGTCGTCTCGGGCGGGACGTCGAGCAGCGCATCGGAGTAGTTGAAGATGATCTTCACGCCGGCTGCCACGAGGTCGTCTGCGAGGCCCTGCGCGGCGGCGGTGGGAACCGCCAGCACGCCGACGACGATGTCCTGCTCCTCCACGACGGCGCGCAGGTCGTCGTTGTGGCGGACGACGTGCTGGCCGACCCGCTGGCCAACCTTCGCCTGGTCGGAGTCGAATATCGCCACGACGCGGAAGCCGTGATCGGCGAAGATCTCAGAGGAAGCGATCGCCGTGCCGAGGTGACCGGCCCCAAACAGCGCAATGTTGTGCTGGCCGGCGGTGCGCAGGATCTTGCGAATCTGCGCCAGCAGCGAGTCGACGTTGTAGCCGACCCCGCGCTTGCCGAATTTGCCAAACCCGGAGAGGTCGCGGCGAATCTGCGTCGAGTTCACGTGGGTGTACTCAGCGAGCTCGTGTGAGGAGATCGTCTCGCGCCCCATCTTGCGGGCCTGCGTCAGAACCTGGAGGTATCGCGACAGGCGAGCAGCGACGCCGAGCGACAGGCGCTCGGCGCTCGCCGCGAGACCCTCGTCGGCGGACGCGGAAAGATCGTCTGTCATCCGCGGGACTTTACCGAGCCAGTCCCGCAATACCGTCTCATCGACGGCAAAGTCGAACAGCTCCTCGCCGTCCAGGGTGATCACGGGGATCCGCTCCAGGTAGGCGTGCAGCAGCGCGTCATCGCGCTCGATGTCGCACTCGATCAACTCGAACGGCTGTTCGGCGCGCACGCGCTCGAGCACCGCGCGCGCCTGGTCGCACAGGCAGCATCCCGGTCGGCCGTATAGGACCACGACGCTCACCGCAGCGGTCCCTCACCGGTGGCGTAGACGTCCAGGCCGAGATAGTCGGGGTAGGACAGCGCCCCGCCCGCCAGCGCCGCGGCCGCGATCATCGCTGCGTTGTCGGTGCACAGCTCGGGCGGTGGCAGGAACAACTCGACCTCGAGCTCCCCCAGCCGCGCGCGCAACGCGGCGTTCGCGGCGACCCCGCCGCCGAGTGCCAGACGCGTGCGCCCAGAACGCTCGAGGCCGCGCAGCACCCGGCGCAGAAGCGCCTCAACGATCGCCCGCTGATAGGCGGCTGCGAGGTTGGCGCGCACCTGCCGATCGCTCGCATCGACCTCGCGGGTCTTGTAGAGCAGCGCCGTCTTCAGGCCGGCGAAGGAGAAGTCCTCGCTGCGCCCGGTCGGGAAGTCGTAGCTTCGAGGGTCGCCGTCAGCGGCCAGGCGCGAAAGCTCCGGACCACCCGGATAGCCGAGTCCGAGCATCCGGGCGCCTTTGTCGAACGCCTCACCGGCAGCGTCGTCGAGCGTTCGCGCGAGCACCTCCACCGGGCCGCCGCGTGCGCTCACGTCCAGCAGCAGCGTATGTCCGCCCGAAGCGATCAGCGCCAGAAACGGCGGCTCGAACCGCGCTGGCGCGAGATAGGCAGCGGCTATATGACCCTCGAGGTGGTCAATCGCCGCGAACGGCAGCTCGCGGGCGGCGGCAAAGCTCTTGCCGGCGCAGAAGCCCACCAGCAACGCGCCGGTGAGGCCGGGCCCGCGCGTCGCGGCGACCAGCGATACCTGCTCGATGCCCACGCCGGCCCGCGCGAAGGCCTCCGCCACCACGGCGTCGATCAGCTCCAGGTGATGGCGCGCTGCGATCTCGGGCACGACCCCGCCGAAGCGGTTGTGAACCTCCTGCGAGGAGATCACGTTGGCCAACACCGTGCCGTCATCGCCGACCAGCGCCGCACAGGTGTCGTCGCAGCTGGTCTCGAACGCAAGGATCACGGGCGATGGTGCGCGACCGGGTCCGCTGCCGGCACGTCGTCGAGGCGCCCTTCGAGCGTCGCCGGTGTGCGCCACATGATCAGGGCATCCTCGCCGTTGTCCTGGTAGTAACGCCGGCGCAGCCCCGCGATGCGGAAGCCGTCACGCTGGTAGAGCTCGATCGCCGCCTGGTTGGATCGGCGCACCTCGAGCGTGAACTGCGCGCTCGCATCGCCGGCTCGCTCATACAGCTCTGCCAGCAGTGCCGAGGCGATGCCCTCCCTGCGCAGCTCGGGGTCGACGGCGATGTTCATCACGTGCCAGACGCTGTCGTAGCGCGAGCACACCGTGTATCCGGCCAGCTTGGAGCCGCGTGTCGCTGCCAGGCAGAGTCCTGTCGACTTCGACATCTCGAGCACGAACATCGCGATCGACCACGGTGTGGGGAACGCGCGTCGCTCGATCGCGGCGACGGCCGACAGGTCGCTGTAGGCGAGGAGACGTATCTCGAGTGTCGGCGGCCTGGTCATCGTGCCCGGGCGTCCAGCGCAAGCTCCGCGTCGGCGAGCCGTTGGTAGTCCGGGACGGCGGCGACGGCGTGCCCGCCCGCGGCGAGTCGGCAGATCGCCCCCGCGCTGACCGCGTGCAGGTGACTGCCGGCGGGCGCGACGGCGATTCCGCCAAGCTCGATCAACTCTCGAAAGCGTAGCGCCCCGTCGCCGATCGCCAGCGTGTGCGGGCCGCCCGCGAGCGCGAGTCCCGCGATCTCCGGCGGGCGGCACACGCGCGGCGAGAGCAGCTCCTCACCCTCGCGGTACACCGCGATGAACGCCTCCCCCCTGCGCGCGTCGAGCACTCCGGCCACGCTGCGGCCGGCCACCGGCTCGGCGAGCGCGCGAAGCGTGCCGACGCCGACCAGCTGCGCTCCGTGCGCCAGCGCGATCCCGTGCGCGCTGGCCAGTCCGATTCGAAGCCCGGTGTAGCCGCCCGGCCCGACGCCGACGGCGACCTGACCGATCTGCGCCCAGCCGATCCCCGCCGCTTCGAGCAGCTCGACGACAAGCGCGAGCAGTCGTTGTGTGTGCGCAGGGCGATCGCCCGGCGCCACGTCATCGCGCGCCTCGCGCAGCCAGCCGTCGGCGCGCGCCAGCGCGACGGCGGTCGATGACGTGGCCGTGTCCAGGCCGAGCGTGTTCAATCGCGCACCTCCACGCGCCGGCGGTCGCCCTCGAGATGGGACAGCTCGACCGTGATCCGCGGCGGTGGCACAAGTGCCGCTGCGCGCTCGGGCGGCCATTCGATGAACGTGATTCGATCGCCGCCGATGTAATCGCCCAACAGGTCGGGATCCTCGGCATCGAGGTCGTTTAGGCGGTAAAGGTCCACGTGGGCCACCACGAGCCCGCCGGCGGCGCCGTACCGATGCGCGATCGCGAAGGTCGGGCTCGTCACCGGGCCGCTCACGCCGAGCGCCCGGCAGGCGCCGCGCACCAGCGTCGTCTTGCCCGCCCCCAGCTCGCCGCGCACATGTACGAGATCCCCCGCCGTCAGCTCCGCGGCAAGTTCGGCGCCGAGCGCCTCGGTCGCAGCCGGACCATCGGTCTCGTAGACCTTCACGCTGTTCAGAACAGCCCCAGCTGTTCGGGCGCGGGCTCGACGACCGCCGGCGCGGGCGCCGGCATCGGTGGCGCCTGCCGGTCAGGTTCGGCCACGGTCCGCAGCTGCGCTGGGCGCGCCGCCCCGGGCGCCCCCAGCGCGAGCACGCCGGGCAGCGCGTGGAAGTCCTCGCGCAGCGACTCCATCGTGCGTGGCGTGTAGAGCGCCGCCGCCGGGTGGTAGATCGGAAACAGCCGCACCGTGTGCGAGCCGATCGTGCGGACCTCCGCCTGACCGTGCACGCGCGTGATCCCCGCCGGGTCCTCCCGCAGAAGCTTGGTCGCGAAGTTGCCGAGCGTGCAAATCACGCGCGGCGCGACCAACTCGATCTGGCTGATCAGATACGGCGTGCAGTTGTCGATCTCGCCGGGCCGCGGATCGCGGTTGCCGGGTGGCCGGCACTTGAGCACGTTTGCAATGAAGACCTCAGCACGGCTCAGGCCGATCTCGCCGAGCAGCGTCTCGAGCAGCTTGCCGGCGGCGCCGACGAACGGCAGACCCTGCAGGTCCTCGTTGGCGCCCGGCGCCTCGCCGACGAACATCAGGTCCGCGTCGGCGTTGCCGGCCCCGAAGACGACCGAGGTCCGG
>PMKB01000252.1 GCA_003157595.1 Solirubrobacterales bacterium | reverse complement strand
AGCACGTCGCCGGACTCGCAGTGCTTGCCGGCCAGATGGACGCGCGTCGTGCCGCCGAGCCGACTGGCGATGTCGGCTTGGTAGAGCGAGCCGTAGAGCATCGGGCGCAGGTTGTCCGACATGCCGCCGTCGACGCTGACCCAGCTCGAGACGTTGTGCTTGACGCCAATCACGCTGTACAGCGTGACGCCGCCGCCCGCGACCAGCGCGCGGCCCGGTTCGACGAGCAGCCGCCGGCCCGGTCCGAGCTGCGCCCGGGCGGCGTCGACGAGCGCGCCGACGTACTCCTCGGCGCTCAGCGGCTGCTGATCGTCGGTGTAGGCGACGCCGAGCCCCCCGCCCAGGTCATAGACCGGGAACTCGCCGAGTGGCGCGATCGCCGCGATCGCCGCCCGAAACGGCTCGACCGAGTGCAACTGCGAGCCGAGATGCATGTGCAGGCCGCGCAGCTCGAGCCCCGTGACGGCGCGCACCCGCTCGATCACGGCGGGCGCCGCGGCCAGGGACACCCCGAACTTGGAGTCCGCCTGCCCGGTCGAGATCTTCTCGTGCGTGTCGCCGGCGACCGCGGGGGTAACGCGGATCAGCACCGGCTGGCGCTGCGCTGCGCCCGCGGTCAGGCGCTCCAGCCGGTCGACGTCGCCGTCGTTGTCGATCACGATGTAGCCCACGCGTGCGTCGAGCGCCGCGCGCAACTCGCCCTCGTCGCGGGCGTTGCCGTGCATCACGATCCGGCCGGGCTCGAAGCCGGCGCGCAGGGCGAGGTGCAGCTCGCCGGCCGAAGCGACGTCGCAGCCGAGCCCCTCGCGCGCGAACAGCGACAGCACCGGCGTGGCCGGGAACGCCTTCGACGCGAACACGACATCGAAGTCCGCCTGGCCGGCTGCCCGGAAGGCCTCGAGGAACGCGCGCGCCCGGGCCGCCAGATCGTCGGGGGCGACGACGTAGGCGGGCGTGCCGAAGCGCTCGGCGAGCTCGACCACGTCGCAGCCGCCGATCTCGAGATGCCCGCGCTCGTTGACGCGCGTGCCGATCGGGTAGATGCGCGAGAGGGTCTGGACCGATGCCATGGAAGGGCGATTATCGCGGTCGGTCGCCGCGTCCGTCGCCCGCCGTGAGCGCGCGCCCGCAGGCCGCCTGCCGGGGTGCCCGCCGCCGTCGCGCCCGCCGCGGGCGCGGCCCTGCCTTCTGCGACAATGAATGCATGGCTACTTCGAAGCGCAGCGCCTTCGGGCGCGACAGCGGTCTGCAGGCCCGGATGGTGTTCACGATGTTCATGCTCGGACTGCTGTACGTCGCGCTGATCGGCGTGCTGCTCGCCACGGCCACGAGCGCGCTGCTGATCGTGATCATCGCGGTCGGCCTGTTCGGCGTGCAGATCGTCGGCTCGGACAAGATCGCGCTCGCCACGCTCGGCGCGCACGAGGTCTCCGCCTCCGACGAGCCGGAGCTGCACTCGATCATCGAGCGGCTGTGCATCCAGGCCGACCTTCCCAAGCCGCGCATCGCCGTGATCGAGGCGCGCATGCCGAACGCCTGCGCGCTCGGCCGCTCGCAGAAGGCGGCGACGATCTGCGCGACCCGCGGGCTGCTCAGCCTGGGCCTCGAGCCGGCCGAGCTCGAGGGTGTGCTCGCACACGAGATCACGCACGTGATCAACCGCGACGTGATGGTGATGACGATCGCGAGCTTCTTCGCCACGATCGCGGCGCTGATCATCCGCTTCGCCTTCTTCTTCGGCGGCGGCTTCGGCGGCGGCGGCCGCGACGAGGGGGCCGAGGCGATCGAGGTCGTGATCCTCGTCTCGGTGCTCGTCTACGCGATCTCCTTCGTGCTGCTGCGGGCGCTCTCGCGCTACCGCGAGTTCGCCGCCGACCGGGGCTCGGCGATCCTGACCGGCCGGCCCAGCGCGCTGGCCTCGGCGCTGATCAAGATCAGCGGCACGATCGAGCGGATCCCGCGCAACGACCTGCGCACCGCCGAGGGCATGAGCGCGTTCTTCATCATCCCGGCGCGCGCGAAGAACTCGATGATGAACGTGTTCGCCGACCACCCACCGCTCGAGAAGCGCCTCGCCGCGCTCTCGCGCCTGGAGTCGCAGCTGCAGGGCACCGGCCGCTGAGCGCCGGCTGCGCGGCGGAGAGCGAAAGATGGGGCTGCGCGACATCCTCACCGGCCGAAGCTCGGTCAAGCAGCCGGCGGCGCGCGAGCGGCTGTTCGCGCTGAGCACGGCCTATGTGACGCTCGAGACCTCCTACCAGATCACCTCGGCCGCTGTTGCGGGGATCGTGGTTCAGGCGCTCGCGACCAGCGACTTCCAGTCCGTGCTGAAGGACACCGAGGACGTCGTCAAGGCCACCGCCGGCGAGTACAACGCGACGGTCGAGACCCACGATGACGAGTTCGGCTTCCGCTGGGTGATCGTCCGCAACCCCTCGGTCGAGGATCTCGTGGCCACGATCAACGCCGTGTCCACCTCGATCGAGGACGGCGGCTACGGCGAACGGCTGCTGTGCGCCGTATTTGCCTTCAAGGGCGCCGACGGCGCCACGATGAACTTCATCTACAACTACAAGCGCGGCAGCTGGTACCCGTTCGTGCCGGCGCCCGGTGACAAGCAGCGCAGCACCGAGCGCGAGCTGCAGCTGAAGGCCCAGATCGGCGGCGAGCTGCCGATCGAGCCGGAGCTCGAGCGCTGGTTCCCGCTCTGGGGCGTGCCCTTCTAGCTGTCCAGATCGAGCGGCGAGCGGCTGGCGTCGTCTGGTCCAGGACGCAGGGAGCGGGCAGGGCTGGGGTGCCCTGCCGCGACCCACAGCCAGGCGGCGTCCCGACGCCGCCGCCTTCAGTCCGGCAGCAGGCCCTCGCCGGTGAACTCCTCGCGGGCCTCCTCCAGCGTGATGTCCGCCGGGGGCAGCATCAGGTCCGAGGGCTCGAGCTCGTCGTCCGACAGGCGCTCGCCGTTTGCGTGGATCAGCTCCACCAGCGCGGCGTAGGTGGAGCTGAACGCCGCCTCATCGTCAGAGTCGATCGCGTTGACGGTCGCGATGTCGAGCTCGTGCAGGCGTGCCTGGACGTCGTCCGGGATGCGGTACTGGCCGTCGCTGAAGATCCGCACGATCACGGGGTGCCTGCGCTCTGACCGCCCGAATCTTCGTGCCCGGAGCCGGCATCCTCCGCCGTCGAGTCCGTCGCGGCCGGCGCGTCGGCCTCCTGCGGCGCCGTGGCGCCCGTCGAGGCCTCGATCGCTGCGGCCGGGGTCCCGCCGCCCGAGCCGAGCTCCGCCTTCATCTTCGACAGCTCGTCATCGACGGCCCCGCCGGCGCCGATCGCCTCGAGCTGGCGGTCGAGGTCGTCCTTGCCCGGCCCCAGCTGGGTGAGATCCTCGAAGGTGCCGGAGTCCTCCAGCTCGCCGACCGCTGCGGCCCTCGCCTTCATGTTCTCGGTCTTGTCGAGCGCGCGCTGCATCGCCAAGCCGACGTCGGCCATCTGCTCGCCCACACCGGTCGCCGCCTCGGAGATCCGCACCTGGGCCTCGGCTGCCGAGTACTGCGCTTTGATGACCTCCTTCTTGGTGCGGAAGGCCTCGAGCTTGGCGCGCATCGCCGCCTCGGAGTCGATCAGCTTCTGCTGCTGAGCCTCGAGCTCGGCGATCTGGGAGTCCATCGACTGCAGCTCGGTCTGCACCGACTGCTTGCGCTCGAGCGCGACGCGGGCGAGGTCCTCGCGATTCGCGGCGAGCGCCTGGCGCGCCTGCGTGTCGAGCTTGACGACCTGCTGCTGCATCTGGGCCTCCTGAAGCTGCAGGCGCTTCTTCGAGGTCACGACGTCAGCGATGCCCTTTTTCACGTTCTGAAGCAGCTCGAGCTGCTTCGAATAGCTGTAATCGAGTGTCTCGGCAGGGTCCTCGGCGCGATCGAGCACCTTTGAAACCTTCGCCTTGACGATCGTGGACATCCGTCCCGTCAAGCCAGCCATCGCTTCCTCCTTTGCGGGTTCAGAGGCAAGCGTAGTGCACGCCGTCACAAACCCGGAAAATGGCGCGCGAAGAAGCCCTTGGCGCTCGTCAGCAGCGGCCTCCAGCGGGGTCCGCTCTTCCCGCCCGGGTCTCCGGCGGTGCTCGTGTCGAGGCGGATTCCGGCGATGTCGACGTAGGCGTGCGCCGGGTTGGTGTACACGGTGATCCACGCCCCCGCGCCGGGGCTCGCCCACAGCTCCAGGGCGCTTGAGTCAAGCGGCGCGGCGAGCAGGCCGCCGCCGTGCAGCGCGTAGGAGACCGTGCCGGAGCAGTCGTAGCCGCCCGAGACGAAGCTCAGGTGCCCGCCGCCGTAGACGTAGGGCTTGCCGATCAGCTGGTTGCCGGCCGCGATCGCCTGCTTGACGGCGGCCGGAGCGTCGGCGGGGGCCGCTGCCAGTCCGCTGGCGAGGATCCGCGCACGCGAGCCGGCGACGGTCGGCGTTCCGGTCGCGCCGGTCGACCCGGTGGCGCCCGTCGAGCCGGTCGGGCCCGTGGGCTCGCTCGCTCCGCCGGTCGCGGAGACCGTGCCGCTCGATCCGGTGGCGCCCGACGGGCCGCTCGGGCCGGTCGTGCCCTGCTGCGTGGCGAGGGTCGTGCCGCCGTCCGCTGCCGGCTTGGCGCTCGACGCGGAGGTCGAGCTCGACTTGGCGGGGTTCGCGACGTACACCGCGCCGCCGTCGAGCTGGCCGCCCGCGGCGCCCCGCGAAGCGCGTGGTGCCGGCTTGGCCTTGTGGTGACTCGAGGTCTTCGCGGCGGCCGCGGCCGGCGCACCGAGGGTGCCGGCTGCCAGCGCGAGGACCGCAAGCGTCAGGAGCGGCTTGCGCATACAGTCTGGCTCGGCAGTCTTGCCCGCAGCCTGTTGGCATGCAACGAGCCTTGCAGGCGGCGCGGTGACTGGGCGCCCGCGCCGTGCCCGGCCTCAGGGGTAGAGCTGGTGCCCGTCGGCGTCGGTGATGATGATCGCGTCGACGGGGCAGTTCTGCGAGGCCTCGACGATCCGCTCGATGGTGGCGCCGTCGGGGTCGATCACCGTCGCCTTGTCGTACTCGTCCAGCACGAACACCGCCGGCGCGGTGTCCACGCAGTCGCCGAAGCCGAAGCAGAGCTCGCGATCGACCTCGATGCGGACGCCGTTGCGTGTCGTGACGTTTGCCATCGGTCGCCTAGCCTAGCTGTCGGTCGAGCCCGGCCCCTCCGGCGCCAGTGCGTCGACACGCGCATGCACGCACGGGAACTGGAGGCGGGGAAGGACGCGACCGCGTAGCGGCCGCCGAGATGGCCCACGTTTGACGCCAGGCGCCGACGAGCGGCCTCGTGACCGGTGCGATCAACGCGACCAGGTCGCCGGCACGAGCGATCACGCGGCCAACTGCGCGGCGATAGACTGGCCAGCCGACTCCCACCACGTTCGTCGTGCGGCCGCCGAGATCTGTCTGTCCTTTGAGCCAAGCTGAATCGCCACAGCGCAGCGCCCCCACGCACGCCGTCACGGTCGAGGACGTGCGCCAGCTGATGGGCGCCTCGACGCCCCATTTCGCGCTGCAGCTGCGCAACCGGATCGCCAAGCTGATCGCGCCGCTCGCCGCCGAGAACCCGGCCCGCCTGCTTGGCGAGCAGGAGATCCAGCGGCTGCAGGAGCTCGCGATCGAGGGCGAGACCCGTGGTGGCGATGCACAGGACGGCCAGCGCGCGCTGCCGTCGCTCGGCACCTGAGTGCTCGTTTTTGGTGGTCGGTGCATGCACCGACTCCGGGATCGGCGCATGCGCCGATCCCCGGCTGGGTGCATGCACCCAGCCGAACCCCCGGAGAGCTATGACACCGCGAGGCGTTACTCTCGAACGCGCAGTGGCAGAGCTACCCCCGCTACCGTCTGAGATCGCGCTCGAGGGTGCCGAGCTGCCCGGCCCCTACGCGGTCGGCGTGTATGCGGCGGCGCTGCGCGAGAAGCTGCGCGGCTTCGCGCACGTGCAGCTCGTCGGCGAGATCGCCAACCTGCGGCCGCCGACGCGTGCTCGCGCCTACTTCGAGCTGCGCGACGCCGGTGGCGCGATCTCGTGCGCGATGTGGCGCAACGACTGGGATCGTCTCGGCCCGTTGACCGGAACGCTCGCCGACGGCGCGCAGGTGATCGTCGCCGGCGGCTGCGACTACTACCCCGGCAGCGCGAGCGCGTCCCCGTCGTTCAGCTTCTCGGTTTCCTCGCTGCGCGTCGCCGGCGAGGGCGACCTGCTCGCGCAGATCGAGCAGCGCCGCCGTGCGCTCGCCGCCGACGGGCTGCTCGAGCGCCAGCGGGAGCTGCCAAGGCCGCTGCTGCCGCACACGATCGGGGTCGTCTGCGGCGAGACCGGCAAGGCCCGCGAGGACGTGCTCGCGGGGCTGGCGCGCCGGGGCTGGGCGGGGCGGCTCGTGTGGGCGTTCGCGCCGGTTCAGGACCGTCACGCGGCGCCGCTGATCGGCGCGGCGCTGCGCGAGCTCGCGGCCACCGGCGAGGTGGAGGTGATCGTCGTGGCGCGCGGTGGCGGCTCGCTGACCGACCTGCTCGCCTTCTCCGATGAGCTGCTGTGCCGCACGGTGGCGCTGCTGCCGGTGCCGGTGATCGCTTCGATCGGACACCACACCGACCGCACGCTGCTCGATGAGGTCGCGGCGGTCAGCTGCTCGACCCCGACCCACGCCGCCGAGGCGGCCGCGCCGTTGAACTGCCTGGACGCGCGGCTTGGGCTGGTGGTTGCGGCGCGGCGCCTGCGCGACCA
>PMKB01000018.1 GCA_003157595.1 Solirubrobacterales bacterium | reverse complement strand
ATCGGCGGCGGCGGACGCTACGACCACCTGCTCGGGCAGTTCGGACGCGACCTGCCGGCCGTTGGCTTTGCCCTTGAGGTCGAGAAGCTCCACCAGGCGCTCGCCGCCGAGGAGCGGCTTGCCGAGGGAGCGCGATGAGCTCCACCCGTCTCACGATCGCAGTCCCGCGCGGAGCCCTGTTCGAAGAGACACTCGACTGGCTCGAGCGGCTCGGCTTCGCCACCGGCGAGGTCCGCACCAACGACCGCAGACTGCTGTTCGCCGATGTCGGCCTGATCACGATGCGGCCGTCGGACGTGCCGACCTATGTGGCCGCTGGCGCGGCGGACATCGGCATCACCGGCAAGGATGTGCTGATGGAGCAGGGCGGCACAATCAACGGCTCCGGCCGCGACGTCTACGAGCTGCGCGACCTCAGCTTCGGCCGCTGCACGATGGTCGTCGCGTCGGTTGCCGGGCCGGATCTGGCGGCCGAGGCGCTCCGCCGCCTCGGCGTGATCCGCATCGCCACCAAGTATCCGCGCGTCGCCGCGGCGCATTTCGAGCGCACCGGCCGCCAGGTCGAGATCATCGAGGTGAAGGGCTCGGTCGAGCTGGCGCCGCTGACCGGCCTGGTCCAGGCGATCGTCGACCTCACGGCGACCGGTACGACGCTGCGTGAGAACAACCTCGTAATCCGCGAGACGATCGCGGTCTGCACGGCGCGGTTGATCGCCAATCCCGTCGCCCACAAGCTGAAGGCGACGGCGATCGACGAGCTGCTGGAGCGCTCGCGTGCTGCTTGAACGCCACGACCTGGGCGCGCCGGCCGCGTTGGTCGCCGAGATCCGCGCACTGGCTCCGCAAGCGCCGTCGGTCGCAGCCGCGGTGAGCGAGATCATCGCCGCGGTCGCGGCCGAAGGCGACGCTGCCGTGCGCCGGTACACGGCTCTCTTCGATGCCGACCCGCCGCCGCCGGCGCGCGTGGAGGCCGATGAGCTCGCACACGCGCTGGCGGTGCTCGATCCGGCCGTGCGAGCAGGCTTGGAGGTCGCGATCGCCAACGTCGCCGAGGTCGCGTGGGCGGCCGCCGACGACGATCGGGAGGTGACGCTCGCTCAGGGCCAGCGCGTGCTGCTGCGCGAGATGCCGGTTGCGCGCGCCGCCGTGTACGTGCCCGGTGGCCGCGCGCCGTACCCGAGCACGGTCGTGATGGGGGCCGTCACGGCGCGTGCGGCCGGGGTTGCCGACGTCGCGATCGTGACGCCACCGCCGATCGACCCCGTCACGCTGGCGGCCTGCGAACTGATCGGCATCAGCGAGGTGCACCGGATCGGGGGAGCGCAGGCGATCGCCGCGCTCGCCCACGGCACCGAGTCGGTCGCGCCTGTCGATGTGATCGTCGGCCCCGGCAACCTCTACGTGCAGGAGGCCAAACGGCAGCTGTCGGGCCGTGTCGGCATCGATGGCTTCGCCGGGCCGAGCGACCTTGTCGTGCTGTTCGACGCGCCCGACGCTGGCTCGATCCGCCTGATCGCCCACGACCTGCTCGCGCAGGCCGAGCACGGCGAGGCAAGCCTCGTCGTCGCGGTTGCGCCGGAGTCGACGCTGTTGGATGCGCTCGAGACCGACCTGCGCGGCCTCTGGGCGGGCCAAGACGCTCCGTTCGTGCTGGTACATGCGGGCTCGCTCGAGCACGGCCTGGACTTCGCGAACGCCTTTGCACCGGAGCACCTGGAGCTGATCGGACCGGGCGCCGAGGCGCTTGCGCCGCTCGTGCGCGCCGCCGGTTGCGTGTTCGTCGGCTGGCCGGGCGCGACGGCATTCGGCGACTACGTCGCCGGCTCCAACCACATCCTCCCAACCGGCGGTTCAGCGCGGTTCGCCTCGGCACTCGGTCCGCGCCACTTCCGCCGCCAGATGACGGAGCTGCGGATCGCCCACACCTCACTCGATGCGCTGGTGCGCGCGGGCGTGCCGATCGCCCGCGCCGAGGGATTCAGCGCGCACGCCGACTCGATGCGCGCCCGCGTGGCGGACTTCGTGGAGAATCCATCGCCATGAGCCGCACAGCAGAGATCACCCGGGCCACGCGCGAGACGAGCGTCTCGCTGCGTCTTGCGCTCGACGGCACGGGCGCCGGCACGCGCGAGACCGGCGTCGGGTTCCTCGACCACATGCTCGATTTGCTCGCGCGCCACGGACGGCTCGACCTGGACGTCAAGGTCAGCGGCGACCTCGAGACCGGCGGCCACCACACGGTCGAGGACACGGGGATCGTGCTCGGCCAGGCGCTCGACGAGGCACTCGGCGACCGCGCCGGCATCTACCGCTACGGCGACGCGATCGTGCCCATGGACGAGGCCCGCGCGCTGTGCGCGATCGACGTCTCCGGTCGTCCCTACCTGCGAATGCTCGCTGAGCTGCCCGCCGGCTCGACAGGCGGCTTCGACCACGAGTTGCTCGAGGAGTTCTTCCGCGCCGTCGTCAACAACGCGAAGCTCACCGTGCACCTCGAGATCCAAGCGGCGGGCAATGCCCACCACATGATCGAAGCCGCGTTCAAGGCGTTTGCGAGGGCACTGCGCGGCGCGGTCACGATCGACCCGACGGAGCCGGGCGTTCCCAGCACCAAGGGGGTGCTGTAGGTGGGCGGCTCGGCGCTGCGCCGCCTCGTTGCACCGTGATCGGACTCGTCGACTACGGGATGGGCAACCGGCGGTCGGTGGAGAAGGCGCTCGAGCACGTCGGCGCGACGGTGCTCGTCAGTTCCGATTCGGATGCGCTCGCGCGCGCGGATGCGCTCGTCGTGCCTGGCGTGGGTGCTTTCCCCAAGGCGATGGAGCTCCTGCGCGCGCTGGAGCTGGACGCCTTCTTGATCGAGCGCGCCGCCGCCTCGGTGCCGCTGCTCGGAATCTGTCTCGGCATGCACCTGTTCTTCGAGCGCTCCACCGAGCTCGGCGGCTCCGAGGGTCTCGCGACCGTGCCCGGTGAGGTGCGGATGCTCGCGACGGGCCGGCTCAAGGCGCCCCAGATCGGCTGGAACGAAGTTCGCTGGGAGCGCCCGTCCGTGGTTCTCGAGGGGCTCGGCGAGGCGGCGGCCTTCTACCACGTCCACGGTTTCGTCGCCGTGCCGGCCGACGACACGGACGTTCTGGGCACCGCCGAGTATGGCGAGCGCTTCGCCGCGGTGGTCGCGCACGGCTCGTTCTTGGGGGTTCAGTTCCATCCCGAGAAGTCATCGCACGACGGTCTGCGGCTGCTCGCCAACTGGGTCGCCGCGAGCGACGGTGACGCGTGATCCTCTACCCGGCGATCGACATCCTCGACGGACATGCCGTGCGGCTCGTGCAGGGCGATTTCGAGCAGCGCACGGAGTACGCCGCCGACCCGCTGGACGCCGCGCGCGCGTGGGCATCGGCCGGCGCGCAACGGCTGCACGTGGTCGACCTGGACGGCGCGCGGACCGGGGCGCCGGTGAACCTCGGGCACGTCGAGCGGATCGTCGCCGAGACCGGCCTTCCGGTGCAGCTCGGCGGCGGTTTGCGCTCGCGTGCGGCGATCGCCGCCGCGTTCGCCGCCGGCGTGCGCCGCGTCGTGCTGGGGACCGCGGCGTTTGCCGACAACGGGCTATTGGCGTACGCGGTGGCCGAGCACGGCGAGCGGGTCGTGGTTTCCGTCGACGTCCGGGGCGGCATGGTTTCGACTGCGGGATGGACGCAGACAGGATCGCTCGCTGCGGTCGCGGCCGTGCGCGAGTTGGTCGAGCGCGGCGTGCGCAGCTTCGTCTACACCGACGTGGATCGCGACGGCATGTTGGAGGGCCCCGATCTCGCCGGCGTTGCGGCGGTCGCGCAGGCGCTCGAGGGCGAGCTGCTCTACTCCGGCGGCATCGGGTCGCTGTCAGATCTCGAGGCGCTCGTCGCGCTGCGCAGCCCCCGCCTGGCGGGCGTGATCGCGGGCAAGGCGCTGTATGAGCAGCGCTTCAGCGTGGCGGAGGCGGAGGCCGCGCTGTGCACCTGAAGCGTGTCATCCCGTGCCTGGACGTGGACGGCGGCCGTGTCGTCAAGGGCACGCGCTTCGTCGACATCCGCGACGCCGGCGATCCGGTCGAGCTGGCGGCCTTCTATGACCGCGAGGGTGCTGACGAGCTCGTCTTCCTCGACATCACCGCGACGCACGAGAAGCGCGCCACAATCGTCGAGCTGGCCCGCCGGACGGCCAACGACGTGTTCGTCCCTTTCACGATCGGCGGCGGGATCCGCTCGGTCGCCGACGCGCAGGCTGTGCTCGATGCCGGGGCCGACAAGGTCGCGGTCAACAGCGCCGCCGTTGCCCGCCCAGGCCTGCTCGACGAGTTGGCGGCGCAGTTCGGCGCCCAGTGCGTTGTCCTGGCGATCGACGCCAAGGCGCGCGAGGACGGGAGCTGGGGCGTTCACGTGAGTGGCGGACGGACCGAGACCGAGCACAACGCTGTCAGCTGGGCGCGCGAGGGAGTTGAGCGCGGGGCCGGTGAGATTCTGCTGACCAGCATGGATCGAGACGGCACAACCGAGGGCTACGACCTGCTGCTCACGCACGCCGTGGCCGGAGCGGTCGGCGTGCCGGTGATCGCCTCCGGCGGCGCCGGGCAGCTCGATCACCTGGTCACCGCGCTGCAGGCGGGCGCCGACGCGGTGCTCTGCGCCTCGATCTTCCATTACGACCAGTTCACGGTCGCCCAGGCCAAGAGCCATCTCGCCGCCGCCGGGATCGCCGTGCGTCGCTGATGGGCGACGGCGCGTTCGATTCGGGCGCCGTGCTCGCCGCGCTGGCGCGCTACCCGCCGTTGCCGGCGCGAGGCGCTCGCGTGGCGGTTGTCGGCGGGTTCGTGCGCGATATCTGGCTGGGGCGGGATCCGCGCGAGCTCGACCTCGTCGTCGAGGGCGACGCGGCGGCGCTCGCGCGGACGCTCGGCGGCGAGGTCGTGATCCACGAGCCGTTCGGCACGGCGACCGCGACCGGCGCCGGCTGGCGCGTCGATGTGGCGATGGCGCGCAGCGAACGCTACCCGGCGCCGGGAGCGTTGCCCCAGGTGGCCCCGGCGACCATCGAGCACGACCTCGCGCGGCGCGATTTCACCGTCAACGCGATCGCCGTGACGCTCGTAGGCGGCGAGCTGCTCGCCGCCGACGGTGCCCTGGACGACCTGTCGCGCGGGGCCCTGAGCGTGCTGCACGAGCGCAGCTTCGTCGACGACCCCACGCGGCTCTTGCGGCTCGCGCGCTATGCAGAGCGGCTCGGCTTCGCGGTCGAGCCCCGGACCGCGAGCCTCGCTGCGCGCGCGAGCGTGGCAACGCTGAGCGGCGCTCGCCTCGGGGGCGAGCTGCGGCTCGCGCTGACCGAGCCCGACCCGGTCGCCGTGCTCGGGCGGCTGGCGGACAAGCTGCCGCTCGCGATCGATCGCTCGCTCGCCGAGGACGCCCTCGCGCTGGCGCCGCCGGAGAGTGATCGCGCGATGCTTCTGCTGGGCGTGATGAGCAGCGAGGAGGCCTGGCTGGCGAACCTCGAGCTGACGACGCGAGAACACGAGGTGGCGATCGCCTGCCTGCGGGCCGGCGTACCCGCGGAGGTGACGCCGAGCGCATTGTGGCGAGCCTGGCGCGGCGTGCCGATCGAGGCGGTCGCCGTCGCCGGTGCTCGCGGTGGCGGCGACGCTGCGAGGCGCTGGATCGACGATCTGCGCCACGTTCGGCTCGAGATCGGCGGTGACGAACTGATCGCGGCCGGCATCTCCGAGGGCCCGCAGATCGGGCGCCGGCTCGAGCGCACGCTGGCCGCGAAGCTCGACGGCGAGCTGACGGGAGGGCGCGAGGCGGAGCTGGCCTACGCACTGAGGGGGGAGAGTTGACACTCCGCGTTGATTCCGGCCGCTGGACGGCGGTGTTCACCGATGCCGCTGACGGTGATCTGCGCGTGAGCTCGCGTGGTCCGGGTGAGCCGCTGGCGGTGGTGCAGGGTCGCGTGCTGGAGCTCCTCGGCGTGGACGCCGTCGCTGTTGCGCGCCAGGTCCACGGCGCCGAGGTGGTGGTGGTGGATGAGCCGGTTAGCGGCTACGTCGTCGGCGTCGGCGAGGGGGACGCAGTTGCGAGTGCGCTTCCGCGCGTCGCCGTGGGGGTGCATGTCGCCGATTGCCTGCCGATCGCCGTCGGCGGGGAGGGCGGGGTTGCGATGCTCCACGGCGGTTGGCGGGGGTTGGCCGCCGGCATCGCCGGCGAGGGCGTGCGCGCGCTGCGGGCGCTCGGCGTCGAGGGAGATCTTGAGGCCGTGATCGGGCCCGGAGCCGGAGGCTGCTGCTACGAGACCGGGGATGAGGTGCGTGAGCGCTTCGCTGCCCACGGCGTGAGTCGCGGGCGGCTGCTGGATCTGAAGGCCGTGGCGGCTGGCCAACTGCGCGAGGCGGGCGTCGTGGCGGTGCGAGACGTTGATCTGTGCACGATCTGTGCGCCGCGGGGGCGCTTCTTCTCACATCGGCGCGATGGGACAGCGACCGGGCGCCAAGGCGGATTCGCGTGGCTGTCCTGAACGCCGAGGTTGTGCGCGCGAACCTGGCGTCCGTGCGGGAGCGGATCGAGCGCGCGGCCGCCCGCGCCGGCCGCGACGGCGGCGATGTCGAGATCCTCGCGGCCGTCAAGTACCTCGACGCGGCTGACATTCCGACCCTGGCGGACGCCGGCGTCACCCTCGTGGGGGAGAACCGCGCGCACGATCTGGTCGAGAAGGCGGCGCGAGCGCAGGGCCGGCTGCGCTGGCACTTCATCGGAGCGCTGCAGTCGCGCAAGGTCAGGCTGATCGTTGCGCACGTCGAGCTGATCCACTCCGTCGCCAGCGACTCGGTGTTGAACGAGCTGGAGCGTCACGCGCCGGACGGCTTCGAGATCCTCGTTGAGGTCAACGTCAGCGGCGAGTCGGGGAAGGCGGGAATCGCTCCTCGGGAGCTCGACGCCTTCATCGCCCGCTCCCCGGTCAAGGTCGTCGGGCTGATGACGATGCCGCCACAGACCGACGATCCCCAGCAGAGCCGGGTCCATTTCGCCGCGCTCGGCGCGCTCGCGCGCGAGCGCGAGCTGACGACCCTGTCGATGGGCACGAGCCAGGATTTCGAGGTCGCGGTCGAAGAGGGCGCCACGATCGTACGGATCGGCACTATCCTTTTCGCACAGCGGTCACCGCCGGGTTTCGGCGGGATCGTCCGGTAGAGTGCCGTTTGCAGGGAAACAACGTCGATCAGCGAAACATCCAGCCATGCCGCTCCGAGATTCCTGGCATCGCACACTCGTGTACTTCGGTCTGGCCGAAGAGGCTGACGAGTACGACGACTACGAGACCGATGCGGTGCGCGAGCAGCCGGAGGCCGCGCTGGCGGACCGCTACCGTGAGCGCCCCAACGTACGGCGCCTGCAGGGTCGCCGCCGCCGCGACGAGTTCGACGACATCTTCGCCGACGACGACGACGGCGCGGCCGCGCCGCCGTCGCGCCCGGCGGCCGTGCTGCGCTCGGTGACAGGCGGGCGCGCGGGAACGACCCGGGGCGGATCGGCCGGCGATTTCGGCGTGCATCTGGTGATCCCCAAATCCTTCAACGACGCCCAACAGGTCGCCGACAAGTTCCGCGATGGCATACCGGTGATCCTGAACCTCCAGGGCATCGACACGCCGCTCGTGATGCGACTGATCGACTTCGCCAGCGGGCTCACCTACGCACTCGACGGCGGCATGCAGCGGATCGCCGACAAGGTCTTCATGCTGACGCCGCGCAACGTCGAACTGTCCGCCGAAGAGCGCGCGCGACTGATCGAGAAGGGCTTTTTCAACCAAGCTTGAACTTCGTCGTTGCGATTCCCCGAAGCGTAGCCTCGTAGCAGCTGACGGTGCCATTGCTCGCGCGACTCGGCGCGGCTCGGTCTCACGGTCGGGTTCTTGATGATCAAGCTCGTCAACCGCTATCTGGACGCCGCTCCACGGCCCGACTCGGATGCGATAGCGGCCGGGGCGTTCACGCTGTTCGTCGGCCGTGCTCCGTGGGCGTACTACGCTCGCCCCGCGGTCGGCCTCGATCGTCCGATTGGGAGCGCCGACGTCGAGATCCTCGCTGCCATGTGCGCCGAGCACGAGGTCGCGCTCCAGATTGAGTGGGTCGGCGAGGTGTGCCCGGAGCTCCAGCGGGTTGCCGGCGAGTTCGGGCTCGGTGTGCACTCGCACGCGCTGCTCGTCGCCGACGCACGGCGCGTATCTCACGCCGACGTCGACGGCGTCGAGATCCGGATCGCCGGTTGGGAGGACCCAGGCCTGGTGACCGGTCGTGCGGTCGCCGACGTCGCCTTCAGATACGGGGGGACCGGCACCGGCGTCCCCTGCGTCGCCGAGCGCGACGCGGTTCGCCGCTCCCTGTCGTCCGAGGTCGTGGCGCATCTGCTCTACCGGGCCGAGAGCGGCCTGACCGTCACCGCCGTAGCCGAGGAGGATCCGAACGGCGTTCTCGCCACAGGCGCCTACCAGCCCGTTGCCGAGGCCGCAGAGGTGGTCGCCGTCGCGACGCTGCCGTGCGCGCGCCGACGCGGCATCGCCGGTGCACTGACGGCGCGGCTTGCAAGCGATGCAGTGGCTCAGGGCGTCACCACGCTCCTGGTGTCGGCGCAGAACGACGACGTGGCCCGGATCTACGAGCGCGCCGGCTTCCGCAGGATCGGCGTCGCGTTCGCGGCGCAGGCGGCCGAGCCTCCGGGTGGATAGCCGGCACACGGCTCAAGCGGGCCCGCCGGATCGCTCGAGCGGCCGGTAGCCTTGTTCTGATGCTCGTTGGATTCGTTGGTTCCGGGAACATGGCTCGCGCGCTGGCGCTCGGCTTCGGCGAACCCGCGCTTTTCACCGATCACGGGTCGGGGCGCGCGGCGTCGCTGGCCGAGCTGGTCGGCGGGGAGGCGGTTGCCTCCAATCGGGAGCTCGGTGAGCGGGCGGAGCTGGTGGTGCTGGCGCACAAGCCGGCGCAGCTCGAGGCGGTGGCACGCGAGGTCGGCGCAGCGCCGGTCGTGCTTTCGCTGCTCGGTCGCGTGACGGTCGAGCAGCTGGCGGCCGCCTATCCGGGGGCGCAGATCGTGCGGGCGATGCCGAACACGGCGTCCGCGATCCGAGCGGGGGTCACGTGCGTCTGCGGAGCGGAGCTTGCGGAGGTCGAGGCGCTGCTTGAACGCGTCGGGACCGTCGTGCGGCTGGAGGAGCGGCTGATGGACGCCGCGACCGCTGTGAGCGGCGTCGCTCCCGCCTATCTGGCGCTTGTCGCCGAGGCCTGGATCGACGCGGCCGTGGGCCAGGGAATCCCGGCGGCGCAGGCGGCGGTGCTGGTCGGCGGCGCGCTGGCGGGCTCCGCGGCGCTGCTTCAGGCACGCGACATGGACACGTTGGCTGTACGCAGGGAGGTGACCTCGCCCGGCGGGATGACGGCTCGTGGGCTCCGCGTGCTCGAGCACGCTGGCCTGCGCAGCGCGTTCGCCGATGCCGCCGCGGCGGTCGCCGGCCCGAGCACGACGTGATCCTGGCGCTCACCAACGTTCGCGGGACGATCGCGGACTTCGTCGTGGCGCTGACCTGGGTCTACACGCTCGTGATCTTCGCCTACATCCTCACGAGCCTGGTCTTCACCGCCGGTCTGCGGATCCCGTATTCGCGAACGAGCGACGCGATCCTGGGCTTTCTGCGCGACGTCTGCGAGCCGTACCTACGGATCTTCCGGCGGTTCCTGCCATCGTTCGGCGGCCTCGACTTCAGCCCGATCATCGGCATCATCGTGCTGCAGATCGTCGGCACGCTGGTCTCGACCGCGATCCGGTGATGGCCCCGGCGGGCCGGGCATCGAGGCGGGCCGCTGCCGTCGCTGCGGTCGTGCTGGTCGCCGACCAACTCACCAAGGCGCTCGTGCGCGACTCGATCGCGCTCGGCGACCGCCGGCACCTGCTGCCCGGCGTGACGCTCGTCCATGCACAGAACAGCGGCATCGCCTTCAGCCTGTTCACGCGCAGCGAGGTTGGCGTGATCGCCGTCGCGGCGATCATCCTGGCGGCCGTGCTGACGTATTTCGCGCTGCATCGCGAGCAGCGGTGGATCTGGTTGGCGTGCGGCCTGATCGTCGGCGGGGCGCTCGGCAACCTCCTCGACCGTCTGAGGGTGGGAATGGTCACCGACTTCATCAAGCTGCCGGACTGGCCCGCCTTCAATCTCGCCGACGCGTCGATCACGTTCGGTGTGGTGACCCTGTTGTGGGTGGTGGGTCGTGGTGGAGCAGCTACGCGTCCCGCCTGAAGCCGCCGGCGAACGCCTCGACCAGTTCCTCGCCGAGAGGTTCGGCTCGCGAGCGCAGGCGCAGCGGCGGATCGAGGCAGGCGCGGTGTCCCTTGATGGCGCGGCGGGTCGCAAGAACGATCGCCTGCGCGGCGGTGAGACGATCGCGATCTCGCCGCTGGTCGCTGTTCAGGAGCACTCGGGCGGCGAACTGCCCGAGCTGGTGATCGCTTACGAGGACAACGAGCTGATCGTCGTCGCCAAGCCCGCGGGGGTCGTCGTGCACCCTGCCGGCCCACACCGCGACGGCACCCTCTCGCACGCGCTGGCTCGCCACGGCGCCGCGGGCGGCGAGTCGTGGCGCCCGGGCATCGTTCACCGGCTCGACAAGGACACCTCCGGGCTGCTGGTGGTTGCCAAGAGCGAGGAGACCCATCGCCGCCTGAAGGCTGCGCTCGCAGCACGCCAGATCGTGCGCGAGTACCTGGCGCTCGTCGAGGGCCGCCCGCCGGCGCGCAGCGGCACGATCGACGCGCCGCTCGGCCGCGACCGGCGCGCCCGGACGCGCATGTCGATCGACACCGACAAGCCGCGGGCCGCGCGCACCCATTTCGTACTCGAGGAGGCGCTGCCGTCCTCCGCGCTGCTGCGCGTGCGGCTGGAGACTGGGCGCACGCATCAGATCCGTGCGCACTTCGAGGCGATCGGGCACCCGGTCTGCGGCGACCGGGAGTACGGGACCGCGGGTCGCTACGGCCTGCGGCGGCAGTTCCTGCACGCCGCGCGGCTCGAGCTGGCGCAGCCCTTCAGCGGCGAGCAGTTGGTGATCGAGTCCGCGATGCCGGACGATCTGACCAACGCGCTGGCACTCGCCAGGCTCGGCTGAGGCTCCCCGCACCGCGGTGTGGGGCGACGGTCGATGTCGGTGAGGGATCGCCTTCGACGCCCCAACGAGTTCGGCGCTCTAAGATGTGAGGCCCATAACTCGACCCGCACGGCGTCGAGGGCCTGCGTCCTGCCCGGAGCGAGTGCTCCAGGTCCGCACGGCCCGCCGCGCGGCACCTGATCACACCAACAAGGAGCTCTACCGTGGCCCAGCCAGGACTCAAGGAGCTGTTGGAGGCTGGAGTGCACTTCGGCCACCAGACGCGCCGCTGG
>PMKB01000319.1 GCA_003157595.1 Solirubrobacterales bacterium | reverse complement strand
CCGCCGGCGGGCGCGCCCAGCGCAGCGTCCCAGCGCCGCGGAGCGCGCGCGAGGCGAGCAGGTCCTCGCTGAAGCAATCTGCGAGGTCGTCGACGAACAGCGATCGCAGCGCCGGCTCGCCGTCGTCGGTCGCGTCGTGCCAGCTGACCCGCAGCCAGCGCGTCGGCCGCGAGCACAGCGCGTAGAAGAGGTAGCGCTCGGCGTCCAGCAGCTGCGCCGCGGAGCCGAGCATCAACCCGGACGCCTGCGCCAGCTCGGCGCGCTCGGCGCTCGAGAGGAACGGCTGCTCGCGTGCGAGCGCCGGGAACGCCCCCTCCTGCATGCCCGCGATGAACAGCGCGCGCACGCGCCGCGCGCGCAGCGCCAGCGCGTCGCAGATCAGGACGCCCTCGCCCTCGCCGGCGACCGGGAGCTCCGCCACGACATCCTCGAGCGCTGCGACGATCGCCGCCGGGCTCGGCGCGAGCGCCGCGTCGGCGCGCGCGAGATCGCGCAGCTGGCGCAGCGTGCGCCGTCCGGCCGCGAACACGGTCGCGGCCCAGGGGTCGATCAGCGCCGCCTCACGACGCCACGGCGCGGAGAACAGGCCCTCGAGCTCGGCCTCGACGCGATCGAGCAGCGCCGGTCCGGGCCGCTGCGCCGCCTGCGAGAGGCGCTCCAGCGCGTCGAGCGGCCAGTGCTCGCGCTCCCAAAGCGCGCGCGCGGGCGCCAGCTCGACGACCCCGCCGGCCATGAGCGTCGCCTCGAAGCGATCGACGAAGGCGGTCTGCGTTACGACGGCGCTGCGCAGCCAGCGGACCAGGTCGGCGGCCCCGCCGCGCAGCAGGGCGGCGCGCAGCAGCGCGATCAGGCCGCCGCCGAGCGCGGTGTCGGCGAAGCGCTCGCGACGCGCGGCCGCGTAGGGGATGGCGCACGCGCCGAGCAGCGCGGCGACCAGGGCGCCGACGCTCGATGTGCCGCGCGTGACGACGGCGACGTCGCCGGGCGCGCAGCCCGCCTCGAGCAGCGCCGCGATCTCTGAGGCGATCAGCTCGGCCTCGGCGCGCTCGTCGCCGCCCTCGAGCAGCGCCACAGCGTCCGAGTGGCGCTGATCCACGGCGGGCGCGTCCTCGAACAGCGAGCGCTCGAGACGGTGGAGCGCCGCGTCCTCGTAGTAGGTGCCGACGGGGTCCAGTGCGATCACCTCCTCGGCGCCCGGCCGCAGCGTCTCAAGCGTCGCGGCGCGCCCGGCGAGCGCGACCCGCCCCGGTTCGCCGGGCAGCGAGATCGTGACCGCTGCGCCGACGCGGTGCGCGAGCGTCTCCACGGTGTCCAGCTGGAGCGGGTCGAGGTCGTCGAAGCCGTAGCAGAACACCGGCGTGGCGCCCCAGCGCTCAGGCGCCAGCCGCAGCGCGTCCAGCGCGCGCGTCGCGAGCAGCTCATCGTCGAGGCGGCCCAGACGCTCAAGCGCGCGGCGGTAGCCGCCGTAGAGGCCGGCCAGCTCCTCGGCGTAGCGTGACCGCACCGTCCCCGCCGACGCCCACGCGCGCAGTCCCGCGTGAAGGCGGGCCGCCGTCACGCGCTGGGACTCCAGCTCGGCCACGAAGCCGGCGAGCGCCGCGACGAACCCGGGCGCCTGGGCGGCCGCCGCGAGCACGTCGAGCTTGGCCCGCTCCACGACGGCCGCGAGCACCCGCTCGCGCGCGGAGGTCCCGATCGCCAGCTCGGCGACGCCGGCTCGCCGCGCGATCTCGCGCAGGAGGCCGCCGAATGCCTCGACGCGCACCCCGAGCACCGCGCCCTCGCCCGCCAGCTCCCGCCGGTAGTGCTCCACGTCGACCGTGCGCGGCACGACGAGGATCGCCCCGCGGGCAAGCGCCGCGCGGTGGCGGTCGAGCACGATCTGCGCCTTCGCCGAGTTGGCGGGCCCCGTGACCAGCGTCAGTCCCATAGGCACCCATGGTGGCGAGGCGAGGAGACGGCACACCCCCGCTGCTGGCTGCCCCCTCGAACGGGTGGTTCGGGGCGGCGCATGCGCCGCCCCGTCCGGGGGTGCATGCACCCCCGGCNNCCCGCGGGTGGGTGCATGCACCCACCCGAAAAGCCCTGGACCGCTAGGCGGCGTCCCGCTCGTCCGCCGGCTCGACCTCGACCTCGGGTGGCTTGGCGCCCTCGCGCGCCCACGGCTCGTCGAATTCGACCCGCCAGCGGCCCTCCTCGGTTTGCGCCAGCGCCAGGCGGGCGCGGAACGAGCGGCCGCTGCGGCCGCGAAAGCCGGTCACCGGACGCGCCGTGCGGCCGGTGGCGATCAGCTCGCGAGCGACCGCCAGCGGAAGCTGCTTGCCGGCCTTGCCCTTCCAGATCACGAAGCCGCAGCCGGGGTCCTCGCGCGCCCAGCAGGAGTAGCCCTTGCGGTTCTCGACGATGTCGTGCCCGCAGACCGGGCAGGGGCCGAGGTTCGCGCGCGGGATGCGCACGTCCTTGAGCGTCTCGTCGAGCACCTCGACGGTCTCCTTTGCGAAGCCGGCGATGTCGCGCATGAACTGCTCGCGCGAGTCCTCCCCGCGCTCGATGCGCCCGAGGCGATGCTCCCAGCTGCCGGTCAGATCGGGCGAGGTCAGCGCGTGCTCGCCGAGCAGCCGGATCACGTTCAGCCCCTTCTCGGTCGCGACCAGCGCGCGCCCGTCGCGCTCGACGTAGCCGACGTCGATCAAACGCTCGATGATCGAGGCGCGCGTGGCGGGGGTGCCGATGCCGGAGTCCTTCATCGCCTCGCGCAGCTCCTCGTCGTCGACCAGCTTGCCGGCCGTCTCCATCGCACCGAGCAGCGAGGCGTCGGTGTAGCGGCGGGGCGGCTTGGTCTCCTTGGCGAGCGACTCGATCTCGAGCGTGACCGAGGGCTCCCCCTGGTCCAGACGCGGCAGCGCCTGATCGTCGACCTCGTCCTCGTCGGTCGCGCTCTCGCCGCCCGGCTCGGCGTCCTCGGCCGCCGCCAGGTAGACCCCGCGCCAGCCGGGGACCAGCAGCACCCTGCCCCGCGTGCGAAAGACATGCTCGGCGACGGTCGTCTCGACGCGCGTGTTCTCGAGCACCGCCTCGGGGTGGAAGGCGGCGAGGAAGCGGCGCACGACGAGGTCATAGACCCGGCGGTCGTCGGCGCCCATCTTCTCGACCGGATGCTCGGCGCGGGTTGGGATGATCGCGTGGTGGTCGGTGACCTTGCTGTCGTCGATCACGCGGGCGAGCGGCAACAGGTCAAGGCCGGCGACGTAGGCCGCGGCCTCGCGATACTCGGGCCGGGCACCGACCAGCTCGGCGGTCGGCTTGATCTCCGGCGCCATGTCGCTGGTCAGGAAGCGCGAGTTGGTGCGCGGGTAGGTGAGCGCCTTGTGCTCCTCGTAGAGCCGCTGGGCGGCGCCGAGCGTGCGCCGCGCGGAGAAGCCGAAGCGGGTGTTCGCGTCGCGCTGCAGCGAGGTCAGGTCGTAGAGCATCGGCGGCTTCTCGGTCACCTCGCGCTTCTCGACCTTGGTGATCTCGCCGGCCTGAGCGCGCACGGCGGCGACGATCGCGAGCGCCTCCGCCTCGGTTGCCAGGCGCGGCTTGGCGCCGGCGTGGAAGCGGCCGCCGTAGCGCCGCGAGGAATCCGCAGAGGGCTCGAAGCGCGCGTCCACCAGCCAGTAGGGCTCCGGCTGGAAAGCGCGGATCTCCTCCTCGCGCCGCGCGATGATCGCCAGCGTCGGGGTCTGCACGCGTCCCAGCGACACGGCGCCGTCGAACGAGGAGCGCAGCCGGATCGTCGCCGCCCGGGTCGCGTTCATGCCGACGATCCAGTCGGCCTCCGAGCGAGAGCGGGCCGCTTGCTCGAGCTGGGCGAGCTCGGCCGCCGGTCGCAGCGTCGCGAACGCCTCGCGCATCGCGGCCGTGGTCATCGAGGAGAGCCACAGCCGGCGCACCGGCAGCTTGGATCCCGCCTTCTCGTACAGGTAGGCGAAGATCAGCTCGCCCTCGCGTCCGGCGTCNNTCGGCCATCCGCCAGCGCTTGAACTTGGGGTCGTACTCGTCGGGCTCCGCGAGCTGCACGAGGTGGCCGACCGCCCAGCTGATGATGTGCTCGGGACCTTCGAGATAGCCCTCGTGCTTGGCGAACGGACCGGGCAGCACGCGCGCCAGGTCACGTCCGACGGACGGCTTCTCGGCGATCACGAGGGTCTTGGGCTGGTCGGACACGCGCGGGCAGCGTAGCGCCCCTGGCAATCTCAGCTTGTGCAGCCCTCGGTCGACACCGGCCCGCCCAGGTGCGCGAGGTCGGCGCGAACGGTGGCGTTGGCGACGCCGTAGCCGCCGTGGGGACCCGGGCTCGTGGTCGCCGCGAACACGGTGGTGAGCACCGCCCCGGCGCCGTCGAGGACCGGGCCGCCCGAGTTTCCCGGACGGATCAGGCCGCGGATCGAGGTCAACAGGCGTGGCAGCGGTCCGTGCCCGTAGGCATCCTCGGTCTCCACCGTCGCGGTCGTGCCGATCCGCGCCGACTCCAACGCGAACGGGCCGTCGAGCGGATAGCCGAGGACCACTCCGCCAGTCCCGGCGCCCGGCGCGCCGGCGAGCGCGAGGGCGGGCTCGCCGAGCCCGGGTACGTTCAGGATCGCGAGGTCGTTGCGCGGGTCGAAGAGGACCGCCGTGGCGGCGAGGTTGGGTGGATTGCCGCCGATCTCGACCTCCGTGTCGCCCTCACCGGCAACGACGTGAGCGTTGGTCAGCACCTCGTCGGGTCCGATCACCCAGCCGGAGCCCTCGATCCCGATCCCGCAGGCCGTGCCGATGACGCGAACGACGCTGCGCTGCGCGCGGGTCACGGCGGGCGTGGTGGCGGCGGTCGTGGGCGGAGCCGCGACCGAGGCACCGACGCCGGCGATCGCCGGCAGCGGATCGATCCGCGCCAGCGCGTGCAGGACGACGCCCGACGGCGGCAGCAGCTCGTCGAGCCGGCGCAGGATCGACGAGCTGCGGATCTCCTCGCCCAGCGTCCCGGTCCCCGGCAGCGCCAGCACGACAACCCCCAGGATCCACGCGAGCGCGAGCGCGACGGTGGCGCTGAGCAGCGCGCCGAGCAGCCCGTCGGCCACGCCGAGGAACGGCAGGCGCAGACCGCGGCGCAACCGGATCCCGACACCCTCGAAGCCGATCGCGAGGGTCGCGCCGGCGAACAGGGCGCCGATCAGCCCGAACAGCGGTGTGTAGGGCGAGCCGGCGCCGCCCGCCAACAGCGCGTCGGCGAGCCGGGTCCCGGCGATCGCCCCGGCGACGAAGCCAGCCAGCGACAGCACGCCGACGATGAACCCCCGGAAGTAGCCGGATACGGCGAACATCAGCGTCGCCGCGGCGATCAGCCAGTCGAGCGTGGTCATGGCTTAGCCGGCGAGCGTAGCGTTAGTTCACCACAGGGGTTCCGCGTGGGCGCCGCCGGTGTTGCCCGCCGGTGGATCTTCCCGAAGCGTCGCCGCGCCAGCACCGGCGCCCAGATGCCGACGTTCACGCTGGAAGGTTGCGCGACGGCCGTCTAGTCTGCTCGGGTGAGCGACAGGCGTGGCATCGGCGCTGGACTGCCGGCAATCCGATAGGCGCAGGCGCCGCGTAGGGCTCGCCGCCGGCTTGGCGATCCTCGTGGCGGCCGCCGTGGTGGCGGTGGCGACGCTGGGAGGCGGCGCTGCGCCCGGAGCCGTGCTCTCGGCGAGCTATGCGCGCGAATGGGCGCTGCGCGCGTGGGCGCCGCTCTACGCCGACCTCGACGCGCGCTCGCGAGCCTCGCTCCCGTTCGAGCGGTTCGTCGCACTCGAGCGCCGCGAGTTTGATCTGGCGACCACGCTGCGCGTTAGCGTGGGCAGCCCCTCCGCCGTCGCCGGCGGGCGCTTCGCCGTGGGAGTGAGCCTGCGCACGCGGATCTTCGGAACGCTGCACGAGCGCTTTGTGTTGACGCTGACGGGGCCCGCCGGCTCGCCGCGGGTCCGCTGGAGCGCGGGGTCGAGCTTCCCGGGGCTCCGCGCCGGCGAGCAGCTGCGGCGCGTCGACACGGCTCCGGCCCGCGGCGTCCTGCTGGCCCGCGACGGCACACCGCTGAGCCTCGTGGGGGCCGCGTCGAACGTGATCGGCACGGTCGGGCCGCCCGGCGAGGCGCTGCTCGAGCAGATGGTCGCCGCGGGCTTCCCCCCGGCCACGCCGGTCGGTCTGGACGGCCTCGAGCAGGTCTTCCAGCGCCGGCTCGGCGGCACGCCGGGCGGCTCGCTGTACGCCGGCACACGCCTGCTCGCGACCGCCGGCCCGCGTGCGGGGGCGAACGTCCGCACCTCGATCTCGCCGTCGCTGCAGGCCCTGGCGGCGACGGAGCTCGGCACGAGCCTGGGCGCGATCGTCGTGATGGAACCTTCCACGGGGGAGGTGCTGGCGGCCGCCGGAGCTCCGCTTTCGGAGCTGCAGCCGCCCGGCTCGACGTTCAAGATCGTCACCCTGACCGCCGTGCTCGAGGGGCACCTCGCCAACGCCAAGACGGTCTACGCCTACCGAACGTCGACGGTCCTCGACGGCTTCACGCTGCACAACTCAAACGGCGAGAGCTGCGGCGGCACGCTCGCGAACGCCTTCGCGGTGTCCTGCAACTCGGTGTTCGCTCCGCTCGGCGCCCGGCTCGGCGCGAGCAGGCTTCTCGCCGCCGCCGACGCCTATGGCTTCAACGCCCCATCGCCGATCTCGATCGCCGCCGAGAGCACGGTTCCGGCCGCGAGCCTGACCGACGATCTGCAGCTGGGCGAGAGCGCGGTCGGCCAGGCGCAGGTGCTCGCCTCACCGCTGCAGATGGCGCGCATCGCCGCGACGATCGCGCTCGTCGGCCGCCGGCCGGTGCCGACGTTCGCGATCGTCGCGCCGCGGCGTTTCCCCCGCGTGATTCCCGTCGGGGTCGCTCGCACGGTCCGCGCGCTGATGCGCGACGTCGTCAGCTACGGCACCGGCGTGACGGCGCAGATCCCAGGCGTGGTCGTGGCCGGCAAGACCGGCACCGCGGAGGTGGGCAACGGCGAGCCGGACGCGTGGTTCATATG
>PMKB01000336.1 GCA_003157595.1 Solirubrobacterales bacterium | reverse complement strand
CCGGAGCCCTACAAGGGCAAGGGCATCCGCTACGAGGGCGAGGTCGTCATGCGGAAGGTTGGTAAGCGGGCATGAGCGTCATCACCAAGCAAGCCCGCCGCCTGCGCCGCCGCCGCCGGGTGCGCGCCAAGGTCTCGGGCACCGCCCAGCGGCCGCGCGTTTCCGTGTTCCGCTCCAACCGCGGCATCTCCGCGCAGCTGATCGACGATATCGCCGGCAACACGCTGGCCGCCGTCAACTGGACCGAGCCCCAGCTGCGGGCGCTGCCGTCCGCGGAGCGGGCCGCGCGCGCCGGCGCGCTGCTGGCCGAGCGGGCCAAGGCAGCCGGCGTTTCGAGCGCCGTGTTCGACCGCGGCGGCTATCGCTTCCACGGCCAGGTCAAGGCGCTTGCGGAGGGAGCGCGGGAAGCCGGACTGCTGTTCTGAGCTACCCTTGCCGATCCCCATGCGAATCGATCGAACAGTCAGCCCCGCCGGTCTGGACCTCCAGGAGCGTGTCGTCGAGATCAACCGCGTCGCCAAGGTGGTCAAGGGCGGCCGTCGCTTCTCGTTCACCGCGCTGGTCGTCGTCGGCGACGAAAAGGATGTCGTCGGGGTCGGCTACGGCAAGGCCAACGAAGTGCCGCTCGCGATCCAGAAGGGCGTCGAAGCGGCCAAGAAGGCGCTCTTCCGCGTGCCCAAGCACGGCGCCACGATCACCCATGAGACGACCGGGCGCTTCGGCGCCGGCCGCGTCTTCCTGAAGCCGGCCGCACCGGGCACCGGCGTGATCGCCGGCGGCGGTGTGCGCGCCGTGCTCGAGCTGGCCGGCATCCACGACATCCTTTCCAAGAGCCTGGGCTCGCAGAACCCGATCAACCTGGTCAAGGCCACGGTGGAGGGGCTGCAGGGGCTCTCGACGCCGGCCGAGGTCGCCAAGTTGCGCGGCCTGAGCGTCGCGCAGGTGCTCGGCCTCGTCGACAAGCGGATCCCGGTCGCCGAGACGCTGCCCGCGGAGGTCGAGCCGCAGGCGCCCGCCGTGCCCGAGGCGGCGAGCGCATGAGCGTCCTGCGCGTCACACAGCGGCGCTCGCGTAACGGCTCCAACCAGCGTCAGCTCGACACTCTGCGCTCACTCGGGCTGCGCCGGATCGGACACACCGTCGACGTGCACGACACACCCCAGGCGCGCGGCATGCTGCACGCCGTGCGCCACCTGGTCTCGGTCGCGCCGCCGGAGGGCAAGAAGTGAGCCCCGCGCCGAAGCGTCCCGCCGAGCCGCAGCAGGAGCCGCCGGCAGCCCCGGAGCAGTGGATCGGGCTGCATTCTCTGCGCCCCGCTCCCGGGAGCCGCCGTCCGCGCAAGCGCGTCGGCCGCGGCGAGGGGTCGGGCACCGGCAAGACCTCCGGACGCGGGCAGAAGGGTTACGGGTCGCGCTCCGGCGCCAAGGACCGGTCGCGCTTCGAGGGCGGCCAGATGCCGATTCACATGCGGATGCGCAAGCTGCGCGGGCCGCACAAGAAGCAGTCGATGCCCTTCGAGCCGTTTCGCACGCACACCCAGCCGGTCAACCTCGCCGACCTGGAGGCCCGGTTCGAGGCTGGTGCCGAGGTCACGCTCGAAGCGTTGCGTGGCGCCGGGCTGGGGACCCGCAAGGGGATTCCCGTCAAGATCCTCGCCCGCGGCGAGCTGGCCAAGCTCCTGACGGTGCACGCCCACGCTTTCAGCGCGACGGCGCGTGAGCGCATCGAGGCTGCCGGCGGCAGCTGCGTCGTGGTCGAGAAGTAGCCGACCGCCACCCGTCGTTGCAGGCACAACCCTCCGAGCCGACCCACTAGACTGACCCCCGGTCTCGATGATCAACACGATCCTCTCCGCGCTGACTGTCCGAGACATTCGTCGGAAGGTCGCCTTCACGGCGCTGATGCTCGGTTTGTACAGGCTCGGCGCGCACCTCTACGTGCCCGGCGTGAACGTCGCGGCCGTCAAGGCCAACTCGTCGCTCAGCGGCTCGGGCATCTTCAGCTTTCTCAACCTGTTCTCTGGCGGCGCGCTGTCGCAGATGGCGATCTTCGCGCTGGGGATCATGCCCTACATCACGGCATCGATCATCCTGCAGCTGCTGCAGGTCGTCGTGCCCTCACTGGAGAAGCTCCGCCAGGAGGGGGAGGTCGGACAGGCGCGACTGACGCAGTACACGCGCTATCTCACCGTCGGGCTGGCGTTCGCCCAGTCGATCGGCTACGTCTTCCTCTTCCACTCGCTGCCGAGCGGCACGGCCGGCTCGATCATTCCGTCGTTTGACCTGCAGCACATCCTGCTGATCGTGATATCGCTGACCGCCGGCACGGTGCTCGTGATGTGGATGGGCGAGCTGATCACCCAACACGGCATCGGCAACGGGATCTCGCTGATGATCTTCGCGAACATCGTCTCACGCCTGCCCGGCGCCGCGCAGACCTGGTACCAGTCCAACAACCAGGTGTTCAAGGTGGTCCTGCCCTTCCTGGTGCTCGCGGTCGTCGCGGCCGTGGTGTTCGTGCAGGAGGGGCAGCGGCGGATCCCGGTTCAGTACGCCAAACGCGTGATCGGCCGCCGGATGACCTCCGGCGGCCAGACCTACCTGCCGCTGCGCGTCAACATGGCCGGCGTCATCCCGGTCATCTTCGCCGCCTCGCTCATGGCCTTCCCGCCGACGATCGGCCAGATCGTCAACACCCGCTGGTCGATCAAGCTCGAGGACTTCTTCTCCCCCAACGGCTGGCACTACATCGTGGGCGAGGCGATCCTGATCATCATCTTCACCTACTTCTACACCGCGGTCACCTTCAACCCGGTCGAGCAGGCCGACAACCTGAAGAAGTACGGCGGCTTCATACCGGGCGTCAGACCCGGTCGGCCAACGGCCGAATTCCTCGATCGGATCCTCGCGCGGCTGACCTTCCCCGGTGCCCTGTATCTCGCGGCCGTGGCCGCGCTGCCGGCGATCGTCTACGCCCGCACCGGCGAGAACTTCAACTTCGGCGGCACGTCGATCATCATCGTGATCGGGGTCGCCCTGGACACAATGAAACAGCTCGAAGCGCAGCTGATGATGCGCAACTACGAGGGCTTCCTCAAAACCTGATCCGGGCTGAGCGGTTACGCTTGGCTCCCTGGCGATTCGAACGCACGGCGAGGCGCGTAGACCTTCACGATGTCCGAACTCAATCTGATCCTGCTGGGTGCCCCCGGCGCCGGCAAAGGCACCCAGGCCGCGCTGCTGACGGAGGACTTCGGCCTGCCGCACATCGCGACCGGAGACATCCTGCGCGCCGCGCGCGAGGCGGGCAGCGAGCTCGGGCTGATGGCCAAGCAGTACATGGACAAGGGCGATCTGGTGCCCGACGAGGTGGTCGTCGGCGTGATCCTTGAGCGGCTCGCCGACGACGACGCGCGCGACGGCTTCCTGCTCGACGGCTTCCCGCGGACGATCGAGCAGGCGGGCGCGCTGGGCCGGCAGCTCGACTCACACGACCGTCGCCTGACCGCCGTGCTGGCGCTCGACGCCCCGGACGAGCTTGTCGTCAAGCGGATCTCGGGGCGGCGGATCTGCCGCAAGGAGGGCCACGTCTACCACGTCGACCTCGACCCGCCCAAGCACGAGGGGCACTGTGACATCGACGGCTCCGAACTCGAGCAGCGCGACGACGATCTCGAGCAGACGGTGCGCAACCGGCTGGAGGTCTACCACACGCAGACCGAGCCGCTGATGGCCTACTACGAGGAGCGCGGCCTGCTGCGGCGCTTCGACGGCACCCGCTCCCCGACCCAGGTCCACGAGCGAATTCGCGCGACGCTCGCGACGCTGCGCCTCGAGGAAGACCTGTGATCATCCGCAAGTCGCCGGCGGAGATCGACAGCATCGCTGCGTCGGGGGCGATCCTCGTGCGCACGCTGCACCTGCTCGAGCGCCAGATCCGCCCCGGCGTGACGACGGCCGAGCTCGACGCGGCCGCCGAGCGCTACATCCGTTCGCAGGGTGGCGTGCCGACCTTCAAGGGCTACCGCGGCTTCCCCGGCTCGATCTGCGCCTCGCCAAACTCGATGATCGTGCACGGGATCCCCGGTCCCTACGCGCTTGAGCGCGGCGACGTGATCTCGCTCGATGTGGGGGTGACTCTCGACGGCTGGGTCTCCGACGCGGCGCGGACCTTCGCCGTCGGCTCGGTCGGGGTGCTCGCCCAGAGCCTGCTCGACGCCACCGAGCGCTCGCTGATGGCCGCGGTCGAGCAGTGCATCGTCGGCAACCGCCTCGGGGATGTCTCACATGCGGTCCAGGCAAGCGCCGAAGCCGACGGCCTGTCGATCGTGCGCACGCTGGTCGGGCACGGCGTCGGGCGCAACATGCACGAGGACCCGCAGATCCCCAACTTTGGCGACCCCGGCACCGGCCCGCGTCTGGAGGAGGGGATGGTCCTCGCGATCGAGCCGATGACGACCGCAGGCGGGCCGTCGGTGCGTGTCGGCACCGACGGCTGGTCGATCTATTCACAGGACGGATCGCTCACCGCGCACTTCGAGTTCACGGTCGCGATCACGGCCGATGGGCCACGCGTGCTGACGCCCTGGCACCGTCCCGACGGCGAGGAGCCCGCACTTGGTAACATCCGCGGTCGCGCTCGGGTCGGCTGACCCGGGTTCGTTCGTGCGTAATCCGCGGGAGGTAGCGGCAGCCGGCACGGCTGCCAGAGCCGCCCCGTACGGATCCATCCGAAAGGGACCATGAAGGTACGACCGTCGGTCAAGCCGATGTGCGAGAAGTGCAAGATTGTTCGCCGACACGGCGTCGTTCACGTGATCTGCAAGAACCCGCGCCACAAGCAGCGGCAGGGCTAGCGCGATGGCACGCATCGCCGGCATCAACCTACCGCTGAACAAGCGCGTCGAGATCGGCCTCACCTATATCTATGGGATCGGTCGCCCGACCTCGAACAAGCTGCTGAGCGGCAGCGGCATCTCCGCGGACACCTATGTCCGCGACCTCACCGAGGAGGAGGTCGGCAAGCTGCGTGACGCCATCGACCAGGACATCACGGTCGAGGGCGACCTGCGGCGCGAGCGCTCGCAGGACATCAAGCGCCTGACCGAGATCGGCTGCTACCGCGGCATCCGCCACCGGCGCGGTCTGCCCGTGCGCGGCCAGAACACCAAGACCAACGCGCGCACGCGCAAGGGTCCCCGGCGCATGCAGGTGGCGGGCAAGAAGAAGGCCGGGAAGAAGTAATGCCCGCGCCAAGACGCCCAGCGCGCGGTCGCCGCAAGGTCAAGAAGAACATCCCGGTCGGCCAGGCCCACATCAAGACGTCGTTCAACAACACGATCGTGTCGCTGACCGACCAGCAGGGCAACGTGATCGCCTGGGAGTCCGCCGGCGGCGCCGGTTTCAAGGGCTCGCGCAAGTCCACGCCGTTTGCCGCGCAGGTCACGGCCGACGCCGCGGCGCGCAAGGGCATCGAGCAGGGGCTGCAGAAGGTCGAGGTCTTCGTCAAGGGGCCGGGCTCCGGACGCGAGACCGCGATCCGCTCGCTGCAGGCCGCCGGGCTCGACGTCACCGGCGTGCGCGACGTCACGCCACAGGCCCACAACGGGTGCCGCCCGCGCAAGCGGCGCCGCGTCTGAGCAGCCGATGGCCAGAGATACCTCCCCCCAGTGCAAGCAGTGCCGCCGCGAGGGCCAGAAGCTCTTCCTCAAGGGCGAGCGCTGCCTGACCGACAAGTGCGGCGTCGAACGGCGCTCCTATCCGCCCGGCGAGCACGGCCGCGGCCGCCAGAAGCAGAGCGAGTATCGCCTGCAGCTGCGCGAGAAGCAGAAGGCGCGCCGCTACTACGGGCTGCTCGAGAAGCAGTTCCGCGGCTACTACGAGAAGGCCTCGCGCCAGCCGGGGATCACCGGCGAGAACCTGCTGACGCTGCTGGAGTGCCGCCTCGACAACGTGCTCGTGCGCCTCGGCTTCGCCGCCTCGCGCCGCCAGGCGCGCCAGCTCGTGCGTCACGGACACTGGACCGTCAACGGCCGTCGGGTAGACATCCCCTCCTACCAGGTCCGCCCCGGCGACGTGATCGCGGTGAAGGCGGGAACCACCGCCCAGCAGGTGATCCGTGACGCGACAGAGTTGACCGGGCAGGTGCCGGCCTGGTTGCAGGCCGATCATGACGGTCTGACTGCGAAGGTCCTGCGCAAGCCCGAACGCCGTGAGGTTGCGGCGCCGGTGCAAGAGCAGCTCATCGTCGAGCTGTACTCAAAATAGCTTCCCTCTTTTCACACTCTGGCCGGCGCCCGGGCGGGCCTGCGAGCTTTTAGAACACGACGACGTTAGGACCCCGATGCTTGACTTCCAAATCCCCCGGATCACTAGCGAATCCGTCGACGACAACCGTGGCTCGTTCGTCATCGAGCCACTGGACCGTGGGTTCGGCTACACGTTCGGCAACTCGCTGCGCCGCGTTTTGCTGTCCTCACTTGCCGGCGCGGCGGTGACCAGCGTGCGGATCGAGGGGGTGGCTCACGAGTTCTCGACGATCAGCGGGGTCAAGGAGGACGTCACCGACATCGTGCTCAACCTCAAGGGCATCGTCTGCCGGATGCATTCCGACGCGAGCGAGATCGAGGCGGCGCTCGTCGCCACCGGGCCCGGCGACATCACTGCCGCCGACATCGATCTCCCCTCGGGCGTCGAGATCCTCAACCCCGAGGTTCACATCGCGACGCTTGACAAGAAGTCGCGCCTTGAGCTGTACCTGACGATCGGCCGCGGCCGCGGCTACCGTCCGGCGGAGGACAACAAGTCGCCCGACCAGCCGATCGGCGTGATCCCGATCGACTCGATCTTCTCGCCCGTGCGCCGCGTCGCCTACGCGGTCGAGCAGGCGCGCGTCGGGCAGCGCACGGACTTCGACAAGCTGACGCTCGACATCGAGACCGACGGNNGGCGGCCGAGCTTTTGATCTCGCAGCTCGCGATCTTCACCGACGAGGACCGCATCGAGGAGCTGCGCGCCGGACCGGCCGGTCAGCTCGACGGCGGGCTCGCGGGTGCGGCGGGCGTCACGCCGCTGGCCCTGCAGGGCGAGGAGTGGGGGATCCTGATCGAGGAGCTGGAGCTTGGCGTGCGCTCGTACAACTGCCTCAAGCGTGCCGGCATCCAGACCGTCGGCGACCTGATCTCGAAGTCCGAGGCGGAGCTGAACGCGATCCCCAACTTCGGCAAGAAGTCGATCGACGAGGTCATCGAGACGCTCGAGGCTCGCGGGCTGAGCCTGCGCGAGGACTGAGGCTGCGAACCGATGCGCCATCAACGTAAGCGCCACCAGCTCAGCCGCGACCCCGCCCACCGCAAGGCGCTGCTCGCGAACCTCTCCAAGGAGGTCATCGAGCACGAGCGGATCAAGACCACCGAGGCCAAGGCCAAGGCCGTCAAGCCCGAGCTCGAGAAGCTGATCACGCTCGCCAAGCGCGGCGACCTGCACGCACGCCGCCAGGCGCTCTCGGCGCTGGGCCAGGACACCTTCATCGTGCACCAGTTGTTCGAGGTGGTCGCCCCGCGCTACCAATCGCGGCCCGGCGGCTACACACGCATCCTCAAGCTCGGCCCGCGCGCGAGCGACTCGACGGAGATGGTCCTGCTCGAGTTGGTTTAGGGGGCGAGGCTGCGGCTTTCGCCGCCGCTCGCCTGGGTGCGCAGTCCGCTGCGTTCACCGCAGCGCGCCGGAGGGGTACGGTCGGTCGGTGCTCCTCCCGCTCGATTTTCTCCACCCGCCGTCCGATGACGTGGACACGCGGGCGCATGCAGTTGATCATCTGGCGCAGCGCGGCTGGCGCTGAGCCTCTGCTCGTGGGTCCATTTCCCCCCAGGCACCGAGCCGGAGGTCGATTACGATCGGCACGCGGTCATGGCCATGACAACGAAGGGGGCAAGGATGCCGCGCAACAAGACCTACGCGATCGCCGTTTTGCTGACCGTGGCCGTGGTTGCCGGTCCGGCACTGGCCCAGGGCGTGGCGGGCTCCCGCGCCGCGAAGCAGCACGCAAGCACGAAGGTCGGCCCGCGCGGCCCGCGCGGCCCACGCGGAGCCAAGGGATCCCAGGGCCCGCGGGGTCTGAGCGGTGTTGCCGGGCCGGCGGGAGCGGCCGGAGCGCCGGGCGCGACGGGCTCGAGCGCGGACTCGTTCCTGCGCACGATCGTCGTCAGCCCGAGCGGCGACGGCCCCACCGCCAACGGTGCGCTGCTGCTCGCCGCGGTCGGCGGGATCGCCGGCGCTGCAGGGTCCAGCCCCTACCTCGTCTGGATCGAGCCTGGCGTCTACGACCTCGGCGCCACGCGGCTGAACGTCCCCTCCCACGTCGACGTGCAGGGCTCCGGCGAGGAGGTCACGACGATTGAGGGCGAGGGCCCGGTCACGCTCGCCGCAGCCGCCGACACCGAGATCCGCCAGCTCACCGTCACCGACACCAACGGCGGCGGCAGCGCCGAGGCGATCGACACCAGCGGCGGTCTGCGCGACCTGACTGCAACCGCCGACGGCGGCTCCGCCGCCACCGCAGTGCTTGCCAACGGCCCGACGATGCCCCTGGTCAACGTCACCGCGACCGCAACGACAGCGGAGCCGGGCAGCTTCGCCCGCGGCATCGAAACGCAGAACGCCGTTCGCATCGACGGGGGCAGCTACAGCGCCTTCGACAACGCGGCTTCCAGCCAGTCGGCCGGACTCTTCGCGGAGTCGGCGACCCTCACGACCGACGCAACGCTCCAGGCGACCGGCGGCTCGGCTGCCTACCCGGTCGACGTGGTCGGATCTTCGGCCACGGTGAGGATCGAGGCCAGCACGCTCGACGGCGTCGGCGGGTTCTTCGTCGCGCCGGGCGACACGCTGGATGTCGGGGGGTCGCAGATCCCCGGGGTCGTCGCAAGCGTATCGGGTACTGCGAACTGCCCTGGCGACTGGCTTTCCAATTTTGCGACGGCGAGCGCCGACTGCAGCTGACCTCTCCGGGACGCACCGCGTCCTATTGTCCAACGCCTCGTGAACCCCACACCCAGCCCCGAATTGCGTTCCCCCGGAACGCAGTCCGCCTTCACCACCCAGCTCACGCTCGCCTACGACGGCTCGCAGTTCGCCGGCTGGGCGCGCCAGCCGGGCCAGCGCACGGTCCAGGAGGTGCTCGAGCGGGCGATCGAACAGATCCTCGGCGAGCCGCTGGTGGTCAGCGTCGCGGGCCGCACAGACCGGGGCGTGCACGCCTGGGGGCAGGTCGCGAGCTACAGTCACGAGGCGATCGACCCGCGCCGGCTGAACGGGCTGCTGCCCGCCGATGTGGCGGTGCTTGCGAGCGAGCCGGCACGGCCGGGGTTCGACGCGCGCCGCAGCGCGCGCAGCAGGACCTACTGCTACCGCATCCTCACCGGCCCGGTGCGCTCGCCGTTCGAGCACGGGCGCGCACTGTGGGCTCCAGGACGGATCGACGCCGCCGCGCTGCGCGCCTGCGCTGCGGCGCTGGTCGGCACACACCGCTTCACGGCTTTCACTCCGACCGAGACCGAGCACGTGCGCTTTGAGCGCGACGTCATCGACGCCCGCTGGGAGCAGCACGGCGAGCTGCTCGAGTTCTGGATCGAGGCCGACAGCTTCATGCGCCAGATGAACCGCGCGCTGGTCGGCACGATGCTCGAGGTGGCGCGCGGACGGCGCCGGATCGAGGATTTCGAGGCGCTGCTCAGGGGTGCTCCGCGCAGTGACGCCGGGCCGACGCTGGCTCCGCACGGTCTCTACCTCGCGCGCGTCTCCTACGCGTGAGCGGCGCACGTGATCGCTGCGTCGTGGCCGCACGCCGGAATATCCTGGCTGAGTGCGCGACGTCCTGCTGACCAACGACGACGGCATCGAGGCCGCCGGGCTGCAGGCGCTGCGCGGCGCGCTCGCGGCGATCGATGACGTGCGGCTGATCGTGATCGCGCCTGACGCGAACCGCTCGGCGATGGCCCGATCGATCACCACGCGGCGGCCGCTGTGGGTGACGGAGGTTCCGTTCGACGACGGGAGCGTCGGCTTCGCGACCGACGGCACGCCGGTCGACTGCGTGCGGCTGGCGAACCTCGGCCTGGTCGATGGATTCCAGGCCGACCTGGTCGTCTCGGGGATCAACCACGGCGCGAACCTCGGCGATGACATCACCTACTCCGGGACGGTCGCGGCGGCGCTCGAAGGGCTGATCCTGGGCGTTCCCGGGATCGCCGTCTCGCAACAGTCGCGCGACGGCGAGATGGACTTCAGCGTGACCGGCAACTACGACTTCGCGCTCGCCGCGACGTTCGTGGCACGCCTGGTGGAGTCGCTGGTGGACTCGCCGCTGCCGCCGGCGACGCTGCTGAACATCAACGTGCCGGGGCGCACGCCGGAGGGCGTGTCGGTGACCCATCTGGGCAAGCGCGTCTACCGGGACGAGCTGCGGCTCGAGAGCGAGGAGGAGGGCGGCCGGCGCTACTGGATCTACGGAACCGCGCCGGGCTACGAGGACGAGCACGGCAGCGACCTCGACGCGCTCGCTCGCGGGCGGATCGCGCTCACCCCGTTGCACTTCGATCTCACCGATCGCCCCGGCATCGCCGCGCTCGAGCGCCTAGATCTCGGCCGGCTGCTCGCGACGTGAGCGGGCGCCCCGATCCGGACGCGCGTGCCGCCGAGCTGCGCGAGCAGCTCGCGTACCACTCGCAGCGCTACTACGTCGAGGACGACCCCGAGATCGGCGACGAGGAGTACGACACGCTCTACCGCGAGCTGGTCGAGATCGAGGCGGCACACCCCGAGCTCGTCACCACCGACTCCCCCACCCAGCGGCCCGGCGGCGCCCCGGTCGAGCGGCTCGAAAAGGTCGTGCACCGTCAGCCGATGCTCTCGCTGGCAAACGTCCGCTCAGAGGAGGAGCTGCGCGCCTGGGTCGCGCGGATGCGCACGCACCTCGCGCGCGAGGGCATCGAGAATCCCCGCTTCCGCTTCGTCTGCGAGCCGAAGATCGACGGGCTGGCCGTGTCGCTGATCTACCGCGACGGGGTGCTCGAGCGCGGCGCGACCCGGGGCAACGGCGAGATCGGCGAGGACGTCACGCACAACCTGCGCACGATCGCGCAGATCCCGCGCCAGATCGACGGCGCGCCGGCGCTGCTCGAGGTGCGCGGCGAGATCTACATCTCGCTGCCGGACTTTCAGGCGCTCAACGAGCGGCGCGCGGAGCAGGGCCTCTCGACGTTCATGAACCCGCGCAACTCGGCGGCGGGCACGATCCGCCAGCTCGACCCGGCGCTGAGCGCCCAGCGCCCACTGTCGATGTGGGCCTACGCAATCGGCGCCGTCGAGGGGCTCGAGCTGACCGACCAGTGGGAGGTGCTGGCGTGGCTGCGCGAGCATGGCTTCCCCGTCAGCCACGAGATCGTGATCCTCGACGAGGAGGAGGCGGTGGTCACGCAGTGCCTGGAGTGGCAGCGCCGGCGTGGAGCGCTCGACTTCGAGATCGACGGCGTGGTCGTGAAGGTCTCGGACTTCGAGCTGCAACGCCGTCTCGGCGCCGTCGGTCGCGACCCTCGCTGGGCGGTGGCCTGGAAGTTCCCGCCGACGACGGCGAAGACGCGGCTGATCGCGGTGCATTGGAACGTTGGCAAGTTCGGCGACCTGCACCCGTTCGCCGAGCTCGAGCCGGTTCGCGTCGGTGGCGTGACAGTTCGCATGGCGACGCTTCACAACGAGGAGGACCTTGCGCGCAAGGATCTGCGCGAAGGCGACGAGGTGATCGTGTTGCGCGCCGGCGACGTGATCCCCCAGGTCGTCTCGCCGGCGCCGCACGCGCTCGAGAACCCCGACCGGCGCCCGCCGGTGCGGGTGCCGTCGCGATGCCCGATCTGCGCGACGCCGACCGTCAAGCCGGCGGGCGCAGTGTTCACGCACTGCCCCAACCGCGAGTGCCCGGGACGCCAATGGCAGCTGCTGCGCCACTTCGTCTCGCGCGGCGCGATGGACATCGACGGCCTCGGCGAGAAGCAGGTCGGGGTGCTGCTCGAACGCGGTTTGGTGCGCAGCGCCGTCGATCTCTACGCGCTGCGCGAGGACCAGCTGCTCGAGCTCGACGGTTTTGCCGAGATCTCGGCGAAGCGGCTGCTCGCGGCGATCGAAGCTTCGCGGCGCCGGCCCTTCGCGCGGGTGCTGTTCGCGATCGGCATCGAGGAGGTCGGCGAGGTCACCGCTCGCAACGTGGCGGCACAGTTTCGCCACATCGACGCGCTGCTGGCGGCCACGCCGGCGGAGATCGAACAGACCCCGGGCGTTGGTCCGAAGATGGCTGCGACGATCGCCGAGCAGCTCGCGGATCCGGCGCACCGCGAGCTGATTAGCCGCCTGCGCACCGCCGGCCTGCGTTTCGAGGAGGACGGGCCGCCACCGGCGGAGGGGCCGCTCGCGGGTCTGGGGTTCGTCCTGACCGGCACCCTGCCGACGCTGACGCGCGAGGCGGCGACCGAGCTGATCCAGGCCGCGGGCGGCCGGGTCGCCAGCGCGGTGTCGCGGAAGACCGACTACCTCGTCGCCGGCGACAGCGCCGGCTCCAAGCTGGCGAAGGCCGAGCGGCTGGGCGTCACCGTGATCGACGAAGCCGGGTTGCTCAAGCTGCTGGGAGCTTGAGCTTGGCGAGCGCGATCGTCATCTGATCCTGCGCCGCCTGCGCCGCGGTGATGTTGACGTGGTTCATCAGGAACGCGAAGGCGAAGACCCCGTTGCACCATCCGGCGAGATCGGAGGCGTTGCTCAGCGTGCCGGTCTTGGCCATGCAGTGACCGGACGCGGCGGTGTGGTGCATGCGCAACTGAAGTGTGCCGCTCTGGCTGACCACGGGCAGCGCCGCGCGCAGCGCCGTCCCGACGCCCTGCAGCGAGGTGGTCCCGCCGGGACTGAGGTCGCGCAGCAGCGTGACTACGTCGAGCGGGCTGGTGCGGTCTGACCGCGAGAGCCCCGAGCCGTCGACGACCGCGGGCGTCAGATGCAACCCGGCGAGGAACTGCGACACGACCGCCGCGCCGGCCGCGGTCGTGCCCCCGGCGCCGAAGCGGGCACCCAGCGCTTTGAGCAGCATCTCCGCGAAGAAGTCATCAGACGGCAGCGCGGTGAGCTTCGCCAGTGTCGTCATCGGCGGCGAGTCGATCCTGACCAGGAGCTTTGACGCGAACAGGTCCGTCAGCCCCGCACGCGAACGACCGGTGACGACGACGCCGTCGCGGCGCAGGGTGCCGGCCAGCTGGAATGCGGCGTCGGCGGCCGGCGAGCCCAGCGATCCGCTCTCGCCGCGATCGAAGGCCAGCGCGCTGAGCGCGCCGACGAGGTTGGGGTCGACGCCGTAATTGGTCGAGGGACCACCGCGGCGGCTGTCGAAGTAGGACTCATCGCCGATGATCGATCCCTTCACCTTGCGCACATGCGTCGTGGCGATCAGCAGCTTCGCGAGCGCCTGGACGCTGGTTCCGCTGCCGTAGTTGGCCTTGATGAACGTAGCGTCGCCGAACGTCGGGTCGCCGCCGCCGCGCAGGTAGAGATTGCCTACGAACAGGCCGTCCGGCTCGAGCGTGCCGTCGCCGTAGACGTTCGTCTGCATCGTTGCGTTCAGGCCGAACCGGTCAAGCGCGGTGGCGAGCGTGTAGAGCTTCTCGACCGATGCCGGGTTGCGCGGGACCGAGCCGTCGTCGTCGAACAGCACCTCGCCGTTTGCGAGATCCACGACATAGGCGCCCGAGTGGCCGCCGAGCGGCTTCATCGCCTTGGTCATCACGCTGCGCAGATGCGCGACCTCGGATGCCGGAAGCGGTCGACCATGCCCGGTTGCCCCGGTGGTGCCGCTCGGCCCCGTCTTGCCGCTCGGCCCGGTCTTGCCGCTCGGCCCGGTCTTGCCGCT